>NZ_JAOQJE010000004.1:72326-132318 GCF_025567315.1 Agathobaculum ammoniilyticum | reverse complement strand
CAAAATCTTCCACACAACGCCGAAATCCCTGCGCGGCAGGCTGTTGTCCTATCTGTCCGCGCAGGCCGTGCAGAACGGCTGCGATACGTTCGATATCCCGTTCGACCGCCAGCAGCTTGCCGATTATCTCGGCGCGGACCGCAGCGCCCTGTCGAACGAGCTGAGCAAAATGCAGCGGGACGGGCTGCTCTCCTTCCGTAAAAACCATTTTGTCCTACACCGAAAATAAAAAGCGGCTGTCCGGTTCGGACAGCCGCTTTCCATTTGGAAAAGAGATCGTTATGCAAAAAATTTCATGATATTCGCGGTCAGAATACCGCCGCCCGTTCCGATGACATAGCCCATCAGCGCCATCAGAACGCCGACCGGCACCAGCGCGCCGGAATACGAGCCGGCCAGGATGGGCGCGGAGGCCGTGCCGCCGATATTGGCCAGCGAAGCAACGCCGCAGGTGAACATATCCAGCTTGAAGATTTTTGCCAAGGCAACCAGAATAATCCCATGTATTCCGAGAATCATAAAGCCGGAAATGATCCATACCGGTGCTTCCGTCAGCTCCAGCAGGCTTGCGCGGGACGCCAGCAGCGCGATGACCATGTACAGCAGTACATTGGACAACTCGGCCGCACCCGCGATCTTGCCGATCGGTGTAACCGCCGCAACCAGCGCAACCACCGTGACCACCAGCACCGTCCAGGTCGCCTTATCCAGCCAAGGTGCGACGCCGTTGATTGCTGCGCCAATGTTCTGCCCGATTGCGGAAACCAGCAGCGCGCCGCCGATCAGGAACAGCAGGCCGGCAAAGGTAATATGCTTATCCGCCTCTTTTTCTTCCGCTTCCAGGCGGGCGCAAACCTCGTCCAGCGTTGCGGTGGAGGCTTTGGTCCATTTGTTGAACTGCGGTGCGAACGAGATCGCCCAAAGCAGGAACATGACCCAGATGGAATAATCGATCGAGTCGATCACCAGTGCATACGCAAGATCCGCTTCTCCGATATGCAGGGCCTCAGATACGGCGACAAGGTTGCCCGATCCGCCCATCCAGCTGCCGCACAGCGCGCCCAAGGGCTTCCACGCTTCCGAACCGAGCTGTCCATGCATGATCGCGTAGGTTAGAATAAAGCCGATCGAAATCGAGATACTCGCCGCGAAAAAGCCGCCCAGCATGCGGGGGCCGAGCTTGAGTATCTTGCGGATATCGCAGCGCAGCAGCATCAGCACCAGCATGGCGTACAGGATATTATTTTTCAGCGCGCCATATGCCGCCGAGGTCGCCTCCATATCCCACGCCCCTGCGGTACACAGCAGCATCGTCAGCAAATACAGCAGCACGACCGGCGGGATAAACTTGAAAAACTTCCATTTGGTCAGCTTTTCCGCACCCACCAGCACTGCAGCCAGAAATGCCAGCACCGCAAAGTAAGTAAAACCGTTTGTTATCATAGGTTTCCTCCCTCATTTCTTTTTCATTCTCTTTTCCCACCTGCGCCGGCTCCGCACGCCTTGACAGATGACAGTAATAGTATACCGTATCCCGCGGCTTTTTGCAAGATAATTACAAGCAAACTGCACAGATGGGTTTGCAAATTCCCGTTTTATCCTGTACAATATGATATAGAACCGTTAATAAGCCGTTAATAACCAAAGGAGGAATATAAATATGGACTTTAAGCCCTATATCCGCGCGCATGCGGACGAGCTGCTGCAAAGCCTGGCCGCCCTCATCCGCATCCCCAGCGTCGAGGGAACGCCCGAGGCGGGCGCACCCTACGGCCGAGAGGTCGCGCGCTGCCTGCACGAAACGCTCGCGCTGTGCGAGCGCCTGGGCTTCCCCACCGTGAATATGGACGACCGCGTCGGCTGGTGCGAATACGGCAAGGGCGAGGAAATGATCGCCGTGCTCGGCCATTTGGACGTTGTGCCTGCCGGCGACGGATGGAACGCCGCCGCGCCGTTCTCCGGCGAGGTCAAAGACGGGCGCATCTACGGCCGCGGCACGATGGACGACAAGGGGCCGACCGTGGCCGCGCTGTACGCACTGGCAGCGCTCAAGGACGCGGGCTTCATCCCCTCCCGCCGCATCCGCATTCTGTTCGGCACGAACGAGGAGACCGGCTGCGACGATATGGCGTGGTATCTGGCACATGGCGGCGAAACGCCGGTCATGGGCTTCACACCGGACGGCGAGTACCCGATCATCAACGGGGAAAAGGGAATCATGAACTGCGTCTACTCCCGCAGGCTGGAGCAGACCGGCCCCTGCCGCCTGCTCCGGTTCGAGGGCGGCACAGCCGCCAACGTCTCCCCTGCCTATGCGATGGCCGAGCTGGCCTGTCCGGCCGACGCGGCAGCGCGCATCCAGGCCAGCAAGGTCACGGTGACGCCGATCGAGGGCGGCATCCGCGTAGAGGCGCAGGGCGTATCCGTACACGGCTCCACGCCCGAGCAGGGCGAGAACGCCATCGGCCGCCTTGCGCTAGCGCTTACCCAGCTCCCACTCGAGGGCGAGCTGGCCGACTGCATGGCGTTCCTGGCCGGACGTATCGGCATGGAAACGCACGGCGAATCCCTCGGCCTTGCCATGCGCGACGACCTTTCGGGCGACTTGACAGTCAACCTCGGCGTGGCGGCCTTTGCGGAGGAAACGCTGTCGCTCACGCTTTCCGTGCGTTATCCGGTCACCAAAACCTATGACGGCGCGCATCCCCGCATGGAGCGCGCCTTCGCGCTCGGCGGCTTCCACGAGACAAAAATGAAGCACAAGGCCGCGATCTATATGCCGCCGGAAAGCGAGCTGATCCGCAAGCTGTCCCAGGTGTACGAGGAGCAGACCGGTGAAAAGGCGGTCCTGAAATCCATCGGCGGCGGCACCTACGCCAAATCCATCCCCAATCTGGTCGCGTTCGGCCCGATCTTCCCCGGCGACGAGATACGCGAGCACAAGCCGGATGAATATATGGAGGTCGAGCGCCTCATCCAGAACGCGGAGATCATCGCGGCGGCAATGTACGAGCTAGCCCGCTGACCCGCCCACACACGACTATGTCAAAAGGAGCTGAACCAGTATGAAGATTACCAATATCCGCCTGGGGCGCATTTCCGTCCCGCTGCGCGTGCCGTTCAAGACTGCGGTGCGCTCGGTCTCCTCCGTCGAGGACGTGATCGTTGAGATACACACGGACACCGGTGCGGTCGGTTACGGTGAGGCGCCCCCGACCGGCGCGGTCACGGGCGATACCGCAGGCGCGATCATCGGCGCGGTCCGCGACCATATCGCCCCCACCCTGCTCGGCCGCGAGGTGGACGATTTTGAAAACCTGATGCTCGCCCTGCAGGGCTGCATCCTGAAAAACACAAGCGCCAAGGCCGCGGTCGATATGGCGCTCTGGGACCTGTACGGCCAGCTTTACCACATACCAGTATACAAGATGCTCGGCGGCAGCCGCAGCCAAATCGTGACCGATATCACCATCAGCGTCAACGATCCGGAGGAAATGGCGCGCGACGCGCGCAACGCCGTTGACCGCGGGTACGACTGCCTCAAGTGCAAGGTCGGCAAGGACGCGCCGCTCGACCTGCGCCGCTTGCAGGCCATCCGCGCCGAGGTCGGCCAAGGCATCAAGCTCCGCATCGACGCCAACCAGGGCTGGAAGCCCAAGGAGGCCGTGCGCATCCTCGGCCAGATGGAGGACGCCGGTCTGGATATTGAATTTGTCGAACAGCCGGTCGCGCAGCACGACCTGACCGGCCTGAAGTATGTGACCGACAACGTTTCCATTCCGGTCATGGCGGACGAAAGCGTGCAGGGGCCGGCCGACGCGCTGACCATCATGCAGATGCGCGCGGCCGACCTGGTCAACATCAAACTGATGAAAGCCGGCGGCCTGTACAACGCGCTCAAGATCGCGTCCGCGGCCGAGGTATACGGCGTGGAGTGCATGCTCGGCTGTATGCTGGAGGCCAAGGTCAGCGTCAACGCGGCCATCCATCTGGCCTGTGCCAGGCAGGTGATCACCAAAATCGACCTGGACGGTCCGGTGCTTTGCACCGAGGATCCCATCCTCGGCGGCGCGGTGTTCCATGAAAAGGACATCACGGTTTCCGACGAGCCGGGGCTGGGCATCAAGGGGGTTGAAAAAATCACCTATCTGGACTGATTACATAAGCCCGCGGCACCGGAAGCCGCTGACAAAAAGCCCTCAGTCGGATGACTGAGGGCTTTCTTTATATTCCATCAAATCTCCTGGTTGACAATCCAGCAACTTACAGAGCTTTTCTATTGTTCGCGCATCGATACCGCCTGTCCCATTCTTCAATTTGCTCAAGATAGACGGACTAATACCATTTTTTCGGAGGTAATATTCTGTTTTTCCCCGCTGCTTGATCGTAGCGAACAGCTTATTATAACAAATTGGCAAACACTCACCACCTTTTTTATCATTATAGCACCACACATAAAATTGCACAATATATGTTCATTTTTTAGTACATATTTGCCATTGCCATATTGTACTATCTTTAGTACAATACAAGGTGAGGTGAATAACAAATGTACAATTATCTACATGGGCAGTATGAGCTTTGGCTGGAATCTCCGCTTTACAAACGTCTCCAAAACGAGATTGAAGCCGAGTCCAGCGCGTTCTACAAACTGCTCGACCAGCAGCCGGCCGCTTTCGAGCTGGAAACGCTCGCCAACGACTATGTCGGCGAGGCAATGCGCGCCGCGTTCCTCTGCGGGCTGTGCTGGTGGAGCGTGCATCAGCAGGCGGTGCGGCAACAGGCTATGCACACCCCAACCTGAAAAAAAACGGCGGAAATCCTGCATTTCCGCCGTTTTTTCTACTTCATTCCCCATAAATGCCCGCTCGGTCATTTATAACCAGCGTGCGCAGCAGGTCCTCGGACAGGTTCAGGCCCTTGCCGTCCCCCTCGCCCTTGAGCCAGCCGTTGCGCACCAGCTTTTCCACCGTCGCGCGCCCCCAGTCAGGCACCGCGTCCACTGTCCCGTAAACCGTCCTGCTCTGCTCGATCAGCCGCTTTACCTCGTCTGCCGTCATATCATCCATCTCCCCTGTCAATCCGGTTTTGAATGCGTTCCATGCCGCCGCGCTCTCTACATACGGCGCGGGGCAGGTCTTGTGCGTCACATCGTAATGGCGCACCACATGATCGGCCCCGATGCCGTATTTCTCCATCAGCATGCGCGCCAGCGCCTCCGCGTTTTCGATTGTGCCTTGCCGGAAGTAGTACTTCCCATCCTGCAGCCGGCTGCACATCTCAATGCCGATGCTGTTGGCATTGCGGCAGTAGGGATGGTAATAGGTCCCTTTCGTGCCACAGTGCCAGGCAATATCATGGTCGGCAACGCTCTGCCAGACCTCGTTTTCGTCCACAAAATAGTGGGCCGAGGTCGAGATATCCTCCCGCGCGAAATAATCGGCGTTGTTTTGCGCGGTATCCCCGTCGTTGGCCGTAAAATGGATCACCAGATATTGAATATCCCCCTTGCCGCGCGACGCGGGCAGATAGTTGCCGCCGTTCGCCTGCTTAAAATGTATCTCCATCACATTTCACCTCCTCCCTGCATAAACTCTAAAAAAAGCCGTACAGATTGACACAATTTGGTCAATCTGTTCTATGCTTATGCAAAAGGTTGTGCTATAATGTGGGGTAGACACGTTTGAGAGGAAGATTTTTCAATGGTATACAGTAACATCCTCGAGGCAGTCGGCCATACGCCCATGGTTCGCCTGAACCGTATGGTTCCGGCGGGCTGCGCGGAGGTGTTCGTCAAATTCGAGGGGCTTAATGTCGGCGGCTCGATCAAAACGCGGACCGCGCTCAATATGGTGGAGGATGCCGAGCGCCGCGGGCTGCTCCAGCCGGATACGGTCATCGTCGAGCCGACCAGCGGCAACCAGGGCATCGGCCTGGCGCTGTGCGGCGCGGTCAAGGGCTACGCGGTCAAAATCATCATGCCGGACTCCGTTTCAGAGGAGCGCCGCAAGCTGGTGCAGCACTATGGCGCTGAAGTCATTCTGGTACATGACGCGGGCAATATCGGCGACTGTATTGCGGAATGCCAGCGAATTGCGAACGAAATGGCAAAAAATGACCCAAAGGTCTTTGTTCCTGGCCAATTTGACAACCCCGCTAATCCTGCGGTCCACCGGCATCATACCGCAACCGAGATCCTGGAACAGGTCGGCGCCCCGATCGATGGGTTCTGCTCCGGCTTCGGCACAGGCGGCACGATCAGCGGCATCGGCGAGGTGCTCAAGGCGCAGAACCCTCAGTTGGAAATCTGGGCGGTCGAGCCGGAGAACGCCGCCATCCTGTCGGGCGGTTCGATCGGCACCCACCTGCAAATGGGTATTGGCGACGGCATCATCCCCAGAAACCTGAACACCAAAATCTACGACCACCTCTACATCGTTACGGACGAGGAGGCGCTCCGCACCGCCAAGGACCTTGCGCGGCTCGAGGGGCTGATGTGCGGCATTTCGAGCGGTACAAACGTCGCGGCCGCCATCCAGCTTGCCAAAAAGCTCGGTACTGGCAAAACGGTCGTTACCGTCCTGCCGGATACCGCGGAGCGGTATTTCTCCACCCCGTTGTTCGCCGAAAACTGAAAAAACACCGCGGAATCAAAATTCCGCGGTGTTTCTTATTTCAGCCTGCGCTTTCGGAACGGATGCGCAGCATCTTATATCTTAATAGTTGTCCGCCTTGATCTCAAAGTAAGCCTGCGGATGTGCGCAAACCGGACATACCTCAGGCGCCTGCTTGCCAACAACGATGTGGCCGCAGTTCGAACACTGCCAGATGCAGTCGCCGTCGCGGGAGAATACCACCTTGTTCTCCACGTTGGAGAGCAGCTTGAGGTAACGGGCCTCATGCTCCTTCTCGATCTCACCGACCTTTTCAAACAGGTACGCAATATCGTCGAAGCCTTCCTCGCGCGCTTCCTTGGCAAAGGTCGCGTACATGTCGGTCCACTCGTAGTTCTCACCCTCGGCCGCCGCTTTCAGGTTGGCCGCGGTATCGTCGATGCCGCCGTTGAGCAGCTTAAACCAGATCTTCGCATGCTCCTTCTCATTATTCGCGGTTTCCTCAAAAATCTTCGCAATCTGGACGTAGCCGTCCTTCCGTGCCTTGGATGCAAAATAGGTGTATTTATTGCGCGCCATGGACTCGCCCGCAAAAGCGGTCTGGAGGTTTGCTTCCGTCTTGCTGCCCTTCAAGTTTGCCATAATAACATTTCTCCTCTCGTTTTTTACAGGATTTTTATTTGTGAACGGCGCTTCCGCCGCCAAAATAACACCGGTTACGCCTTGCCGCCGCATTTCGGGCAAAGACCCTCGAACAAAATATCGTACCGCTGCACCGAAACGCCAGACGCATCGTCGATGCGCTCGATCAGGTTATCGATATGTGGCATATACACATCGAACACCGCGCCGCAGCCGCTGCAGCGGACATGGTAATGCTCCTCGGTATTGAAATCAAAGCGGTCCGCCCCGTTTGGAACAGGAACACGGCGGATCTCTCCCTGATTGGCCAGCTGGTTCAAATTGCGGTATACTGTGGCCTTGCTGATCGACGGGTGCTCCGCCGCAACCGCCGCATATACAGTATCCGCCGTTGGATGGTCGTGCATGCGCAATACCGCCTGCAGGACAATCTGACGCTGTACAGTATTTCTGGTCTGCATAATGTCACCCTCTTTCTAATTAATATCTTATATCAATTGATATTTTACTCCTCTTTTCAACTCTTGTCAAGTATTCCCGAAAATAAAATAAAAAAACCGTTTTCCCATGTCGTACATGGAAAAACGGTTTCTCTTTTATGCCGCTGCCTGCCAGCAGGGGTACAGGCGCATCCATACCGCATCCGCCGTCATATGCTCCCGCCGCGTGCGGAACCGCAGCTCCGGACAAGCTCCGCCTGTGTAAAGCAGCTCCACGTCCGCGCCGCCCTTGAGCAGGCCCGCGAAACGGACTTCCGGCAGGCACGCGCCCATATAGCCGGCAATCCGAATCCGGACATCTTCACGGCCATGCGACAATTCCGCCAGCTTCTCCACCACAGTCCGGCAGGCATCCGGCTCCGGCAGCGCGACAAACGCGGTCCCACCGGCACGCGCCAGCAACCGGCAATCCGGCGCCTGCCCCTTTACCGCCTGCATGGCCATATGCGCAATCCGGCCGGTGTTGTCTTCCACCAGCACCGCGACAGACAGGCCTTCCAGCATGGCATACAGGGTCTGCTCGAGTATTCGCAGGGTCCGGTCGGTTTTCCGATGCGCCCGCAGCGCATATTCGCGCCCCTCCGCACAGTCGGACGTGCGCAGGAGGCTCCAGCCGCCCTTTATTTCGGTGCATACCGACTGACGGGCATCCTGCCCGTTTATCTGCATCTGCTTCATTGATTTCATCCTTTTGCCAAGTAAAATTACCAGATTTCTCATTTCTTGACAAATATTTTACCATGTTTTTTTGCTCGCCTGCAACAGTAATTAGATCTTTTTGTATAAACTGACATTCTGTTTTTATACAAAATTCATAATCTTTTTCTTTTTGTGTGTATATATGACAGGGAATAGCGGTCGCTCTTCCCCCTGCGCTGTGCAGTTTTCACGTTTTCCACTGGCAGCTTTGTATATTCCGCTCAAAGGCGGTATCACAGCACATACCAAAAAACCATCGCGTAGTGACACAGACTTCCCACGATCACGAACAGGTGGAACAGCTCATGGAAGCCGATCAGCGGTCCGAGATTTGGTTTCTTCGCCATATAAATAATACCGCCCACGGTATAGGATAGGCCGCCTGCTGCCAGCAAGGCGATCGCCGGCACGGGCATGGACAGCACCGCGCCAAAGTCAAAGGCAATCGCCCAGCCAAGCACCAGATACAGCGCCGTACCGATCAATCGCGGCGCATCGATCCAGAGCAGCTTGACCGCGATACCGGCCAGTGCGACCAGCCAGACCGCACCAAGGAACACATAGCAGCGCGGCGACGGCATATAGCGTAAGAGAATCGGGGTATAGCTTCCCGCGATCAGCACATAGATCATGCTGTGATCCAGCTTTTTCAGGCGCCGCACCACTGCTTCGCCCTTCTCGGAAAAGTGGTACACGCTGCTTGCGGAATACAGAGCGATCAAGGAAAGGCAGAAGATAACGGCCGCAGCAGCCAGCGAACCTGATACCGCACTGCCGAACAGCAACCGCACCAGTACGATCAGCAAACCAAGCCCGCTGAGCACCGCGCCCACAAAATGTGAATAACTGGAAAACGGCTCCCTGGCTTTCTGGAATACGCGGGGCATATTGTTTCCTCCTCAATTTAATATAGTTTATAAAACTATTTTATATCTTTTATGATACTACATTTTTCAAAAAATGCAAGCACTGTTTTGTAAACATTTTTCCCTTGCAAGCAAAAAATACACCTGCCTTTTCGAGCAGGTGTATTTCCCTTTTAAGCGGTTACAATGACCGTCTGCGATTCCTCGTCCCAATCGACTGCAAAACCGCACAGGTCGCCCAGACTACGCAGCTTATAATAGGTATACCCGTCAACATTATAAGCCGCGACCATGCTGGGTACGCTGTCCGCCACGGTCGGCTCTGTGATGGACTGAACCGTGCGGGTCTCGCCGGACAGGGGCGCGTTTTCCGTCCCCAGCGGCGTGTATGGCGTAAACGACTGCAGCTCCACGCGATTTTTCCCGCTGTTCCACTCTACGTTAAACGCGCTGCCCGTTCCCCCCAGCAGGACCGCAACGTCCCGCACGCGCACATAATTGTTGCCATTGATGTAGTAGGCCGGCAGCTTGGCCAGCTCCCCGTTGACCGATACCGCGGCCAGCGCCGGAACCGCCTGGTCGGTCTGCCGCAGCAGCGCGGACACCGGCCGGTCCATCGTGATCCCGTAACGCGAAAGACCCTGTAGGGTAACGGAAATCTCGGACAGACCAGGATTGGTCAGCGCGCTGACCTGTATCCCCGCCTGTGCCAGCAAGTCCGGCATCCAACTGTCATACGCGCCGAACGGGTAGGAAAAATAATTGACCTTTTCCTGGCCGGTATGCGTCAGGATCAACTGTACGCTGCTCGACAGGTCACCGCCCACCCGCGCGTTATACGCGCTGCGCGATTCTCCCTTAAGGCGCATCACCCCGTTGATGCCATCGGGCGCGTTGTTTCCGCCATACTGCGGGTTATGCAGGTTATAGGTATGCGAGCCGACCTCGACAGCGCCGCTGTCCACCATCTCCCGCAGCTCATCCCAGGTCATATTGTGCCGTGCGGAATCGGCGTCCCCTTCCTGCCGGATATTATGCGCAACAACCGCAATCGCGGCTTTCATACCGGTGTTCTGCAGCACCGGATAAGCATAATCATAGTTGGAGCGGTAGCCATCGTCGAAGGTTACCATCACCGCCTTGTCCGGCAGCTGCATTTTCCCTTCCCGAATATTGATCAGGTCCGCCGGCAGCAGCGGCGTATAGCCGAACTGCTGTAAAAATTCCATATCCAGCCGGAACCGTTCGTCCGTGACCGTCATGCTGTTGGTTTTGGACGGGTCGGTCGTCAAATCGTGATACATCAGCACCGGCAGTTTCGTGCCGGCCGCACCGCAGGTTCCGAAAGCGGAAAGCATCACCGCAAGGCAGGCCGCCAAAAGCCCATCCCTCAAAAACCGTTTCATCGCACTGGTTTGCCCCCTTTTATCGCAATCCCCCATGGTTTATTGTTTAAGTATAGCATATTTTTGTGCCGCTGTCCACCTGCCGGCCGTCTTGCGGCCGGTTCCGGTCTGTGGTATAATCACAGCAATACGCCGCAGGCCGTCCGGCGGCAGGCGCATCGATTTCCCCAAAAGGAGGCTTTCGATCATGGACAACCGTTATCTGATCGATTTCTACAACCACTATGACGAGGACAGCCGGCTGCGGCTCCCGCACGGAACGGTTGAGTTTCTGACCACCATGCATTACATCGGGAAATACCTGTCCCCCGGCAGCCGCGTGCTTGAAATCGGCGCGGGAACCGGCCGCTACTCCCACGCGCTCGCGCAGCAGGGCTACACCGTGGACGCGGTGGAGCTGGTCGAACACAACATCGAGGTGTTCCGCGCGCACACCCAGCCCCAGGAAAAGGTGCGCGTCGTTCAGGGCAACGCACTGGATCTGTCCGCCTTTCCGAACGGCACATACGATATCACGCTGCTGCTCGGGCCGCTGTACCACCTCTACACCAAGCGGGACAAGCAGCAGGCACTGCGGGAGGCGCTCCGCGTAACAAAGCCGGGCGGTATTGTTTTCGCCGCTTATGTCATCTCTGACGGCTGCCTGCTGGACGAAGGCTTCCACCGGGGCAATATCGATGTGCGCGCGTATATCCGCGACGGACTGCTCGATGCGGAAACCTTTGCCGCTACCTCGCAGCCAAAGGACCTGTTCGAGCTTGTTCGCAAGGAGGATATCGACAAACTGATGGCGGATTTCCCCGTGACCCGCCTGCATTATGTGGCGTCGGATGGCTGTGCCCTGTTCATGCGCGAGGCGGTCGACCAAATGGACGAAGCGGCCTTCGCACTGTATCTGAAATACCACTTCGCCACCTGCGAGCGGCCGGATCTGGCGGGCGTCACCAGCCATGCGCTCGATATTTTCCAAAAGTGAGCCGCCGGACAGATAGCCCGCACCCTTGCACCGGCCGAGGGAAAGGACTATAATATAAGGAAAGGAATGAGGTGAACGCATGTCCGAGCTTGATGCGCTGATCGACGAGGTTTTTTCCGATCAGGATATCCAGCCTGCCGATGTGCCGCGGCTTGATCTGTATATGGACCAGGTGTTGTCGCTGTTCGACGAGACACTTTCGGCGGAAAAACGCGACCCAACTGACAAGTTGCTGACAAAAACCATGGTCCACAACTATGTCAAGGAGGGCTTGCTGGCGCCCGTGCGCGGCAAAAAATACACCCGCCAGCAAATCATGCAGCTGCTCTGCGTCTACCATCTCAAGCAGACGCTCAAGCTCAGCGACGTGAAGGCCCTGACCGGACGGGACGGCGTGGATTTTGAGGCCGGCTATACGCGGCTGCTCCAGAACAAGGAGCGCATCCGCGCGCTTATCCCGCCCCTGCTGCGCGAGTATCTGCCCGCCGACCCGCATGATCCGGACGAGCGTCTCGTGCTTTGCCTGACGCTGAGCGAAACCGCGATCTATCTGCGCCGCCTATGCGAGCGCCTGATCGATACCATACCGGAACAGAGTGGAGGAACTACCTGATGTCTATTGAAAAAGCAAAAAACCATTTGTCCCGCTTCGGTGCGGCGCAACGCGTGTTGGAATTCGACACCTCCTCCGCCACCGTCGAGCTGGCGGCACAAGCTGTCGGTTGCGAGCCGGCCCGCATTGCCAAAACGCTGTCGTTCCGCACGAACGGCGGCGTAATCCTGATTGTCACCGCAGGCGACGCTAAGGTGGATAATCCCAAATACAAGGCCCGCTTCGGCTGCAAGGCAAAAATGCTCGCCTTTGATGAGGTCGAGCCGGAAATCGGCCACGCGGTCGGCGGGGTCTGCCCGTTCGGCATCAACTCCGGCGTGACCGTTTTCCTGGATGAATCACTCCACCGGTTCGAAACGGTATTCCCCGCCTGCGGCTCCGCGAACTCTGCCATCGAGCTGACCATTCCGGAGCTGGAGCAGTTCTCCGGCTACAAGGCATGGGTGGACGTATGCAAGGGCTGGCGCGAGGCATAACCGTTTCCCTTGCGCAGTTCGGCGCCGGAACGGACAAGCGGCACAACCTGCACGCCATTCAATCGTTTGCGCAGGAAAGCTCGGATGCCGGCGCATCCATGCTGTTTTTGCCGGAATACAGCATGTTTTATGCAAAAACGAACAGGCGGTCGCTGAACATACAGGCCGCAGAGCCGCTGGACGGTCCGTTCGTGACCGCCTTGGCCGAGCTGGCGCGGCGGCATGGCCTGTGGCTTGCCGCCGGTGTATATGAGCGCACGGATGGCCTGCCGTACAACACCGTCGTTGTGCTGGATGCCCGCGGCACGTTGCGCGGCTGCCACCGCAAGCAAATGCTGTATGATGCGTTCGACTACCGCGAATCCGATGAATGTCGGGCGGGCGACTGTGCTTTTCCGACAGTAGATACCCCCGCCGGACGCCTTGGCATTATCACCTGCTTCGAGCTTCGCTTTCCCGCGCTGGCTGCCGCGCAACGGGCCGCAGGTGCGGAAGTTCTGTTCGTCCCCGCCGGCTGGGTCGCGGGGCCGAACAAGCTGCTGCACTGGCGCACCCTCCTGTGCGCCCGCGCGATTGAAAACCATATGACCGTACTCGGCGCCGATCAATACGCGCCGAACCGCTTCATTGGCCACAGCGCCGCGTTCGCGCCGGATGGCGCCGGACTCGGCGCGCTCGAATCGGGCTGTGGTCTGCTCAATATATCAATATGAATCGAGGAATCAACATGCAATTCGATCCCACGCTCTACGTTATTACGGACAGCAGCTACCACACGGAGGACAGCCTGTTGAGCGCGGTCAGTGAGGCCTGCGCCGGCGGCGCGACGCTCATTCAGCTTCGCGAAAAGGATACCGGCGGCCGCGATTACCTTGCGCTCGCGCGGCGGGTCAAGGAGGTCGCCGACCGCTTCCGGGTGCCGCTCATTATTGACGATCGGGTGGACGTCGCCCTCGCCTGCGGCGCGGCGGGCGTGCATGTCGGGGCGAGCGACCTGCCGGTTGCGGTCTGCCGCAGTCTGCTGGGGCCGGACCGGATCGTCGGCGCGACCGCGAAATCCGTCGAAGCCGCCAAGGCCGCTTATGCGGACGGCGCGGACTACCTCGGCACAGGCGCGATCTATCCCACCACGACCCACGTTGCCACCAGGCTGACGCCGGTTTCCACACTGAACGAGATCTGCCGCGCCGTTCCCATTCCGGTGGTCGCCATCGGCGGCCTGCAGGCAGATAATCTGGACGTTCTCGCGGACAGCCCGATCGCGGGTGTGGCGGTCGTGTCCGCCGTTATGAAAGCGGACGACCCGCGCGCCGCAGCGGCCGCAATCCGTCAAAGGGTGCTGTCCATGCGCGAAAAGCGCTGACGCCGCGCTCCCCCATGCAGCAGAATACGAAAGCCGCAGGTCCTCTCACGGAGCCTGCGGCTTTCTATATGGTGTATTCAGTTGTCTTTTTTATGCCGCTCCCGATACTGCGACAGGGAAAGCCCCTCATATTGCTGAAACAGCTTGTACAGCGCCCGCGATGAGGTGAAGCCGATCTTTTCCGCGATCTCCTCGATGGACAAATCGGTCGTACACAGGTAATTTTTTGCGTATGCAATGCGGAGCAGGTTGGTGTTTTTCATAAATGTTGTAGAGAACATCGCTTTATAGGCCCGATTGATGTGGCGCGGCGATACGTTAAGGGCTTCAGCCACGCTTTCCACCGAAATATTTTCCGGATAATGCGCATGGATATACATGGACACCTGCATCGCCAGGTTTTCATGACCGGAGAAATGCACGTCCCTGACCGGCGCTCTCATGATCTGCCGCAGCGTCAAAACGAAAAACTGATAGCACAGCATGACTGCCTGCGTATTCCAGCCGAGCCGGCGCTCCCTGATTTCCGCAAGGATGCGTTCGACGTTTTGCCGTGCGTCTGCATGTGCGTTGAGTATCTGAAAGCCTGTTCTATCGACCGGAAGCAGCGCCTGCCGGATATCCGCAAGCTCGGCTGTCCCATCCGGCCCGTTCATGGCAAGCCGCTCGCAGGGGACAATGTCAAAGATCAGCGCAAAGTACCGTTTGGGTACGTCAGGGTCGTAATACAGATGGTACTTGATATCCTTGGAAAGGACGCACGCCTGCCCCTCCCGCAATTCCTGCACCGTACCGGCAATATTGATCCTTACATTCCCCTCCAGTACATAATAGATCTCATACATGGGATGGTTATGCGGGAATTCGGCGATCCAGCGGTCGAGCATTTCCGCATAATATACAACAAATTTATATCCGGAAAACGCAAGCTCCGCTATGTTCTTCATATACTGCCGGTCATTCATATTTACAGCAGCGATCCTCCCTCATGGTACAGATGGCCTATCGCATCTGCCGCCTTATAAGCCCCAAGCACCTTCTCATAAGTGACCTCAAACGGCTGGTTGTGTATGAAGCCCTGCTCCAGCGCCGCTTTTGTCATGATATCGTACTCTTCGTCCGTCAGGTCGCTCAAATGCATATCATCAAAGGTGATGGGCAGGCCCACATCCCGACAGAAGCGGTAAACCTCGTCAAGCTGTTCATTGGATGCGCCCTGCATCACGAGCTGGCAGCAGGTGGAGAACGCCACGCCCTCGCCGTGGTAAACATATTCCTCTCGGTCCGGCAGCGCCAAGGTGCCGAAATAAAAGCTGTGATCCGAAGAAGAGCCGTTGTTTTCAAACCCCATGCCGCTCATCAGTATGTTCACTTCTATTATAGCATTATATGCGTCGCTCAGCGCCCTTTTTTCCGCGGCCAGCTTGGCCTGCCGGCCGTACCGGAACAGCATGTCGTAGGACAGCTTGGCGATCGCCAGCGCGCTGTGCGTACCCACGCCGCCGTGGTGATTATTAAAATAATTGTCCTGACACACTAGGCCGCCGACATAGGTGGAAAGCGCGTCGCCCATGCCAGAGACGAATTGGCGTACCGGCGCTTTCAGCAGGATCTCGGTATCCACCAGCACAAGGTCGGGGTTTTTGGGGGAGTTGATCGCCTCGGTCATCATGTGCGTCTGTTCGTCGTAAATGCAGGATGCCGCGCTGGTATAGGCGTCGGTCGCCGCAATTGTCGGAATGATGACCTCGTTGAGCAGCCCGCCCTTAAACGCCGCCGCCTTGACCGAATCCACCACCTTTCCACCGCCAATGCCAATCAGCGTCTGTGCGCCGAACGACTGCGCCGCGTCCATCAGCTTCTGGATATTGGACCAGCTGCATTCGCCGGAAAACTCATAAAAGGAGACTTCTTTTCCCGCGAGCGCGACGGATATGGTGTCCTTCAGGTCGCGCATCCGGTTTTTGCTGGCGACGACCAGAAATTTTGAACCCATCCAGTCCACATATTTGTTCAGGTCGTGAAGCACGCCGTAGCCCTGCACATACTTTCCGCAGCAGCCCATGACTTGTGTCATCATTTCAGTATTCCCTCGCTTTCCCTCTAAAACAGTCGTCCGGTCACAGGCGCAGCATCTCTTCCAGCTTTGCCGTGATGCCATCGCGGTCCATGCCGTAATAATGGTAGATGTCGTCCGTCGAGCCCAGCACAGCGAACTCATCCGGCATGCCGACACGGCGGAAATTGCCCTTGTAGCTGACCTCGCACAGGACCTCGGCCACCGCGCCGCCCAGACCGCCGTTGATCGAGTGGTCCTCTACGGTGACGATATTGCCGGTCTTCTGCGCCACACGCAGGATGGCGTCCTCGTCGAGCGGCTTGATGGTGTGCATATCCAGAACGCCGATGCTCGAGCCATGCTTTTCCTTCATCATTTTGGCCGCCATCAGGCACTCGTACAGGTTGGAGCCGCACGAGATGATGTAGGCGTCCGTACCCTCCAGCGTCTCGATCGCCTTGCCAATGGTCAGCTCATAATCCTCGGCGTAGACGTTCGGCGAGCCTGCGCGGTCGATGCGGATAATCATGGGACCTTCGTAATCCATCGACGCACGGATAAACTTGCAGCACTGCGCCGCATCAGCGGGAACGACAACCGTCAGGTTGGGGATAGCGCGGTAGAGCGCCAGGTCTGCGATGTCGTTATGGGTCGGGCCGCCGCCCGCGGTCACGCCCGAATGGGTGCCGATGAGACGGACCTTCACGTCGTTATACGCAATGTCGGTATGGATCTGGTCGGCCGCGCGCAGGGGCAGGAACGGACCGAACACCTGAGAGAACACCGTGCAGCCGGACAGCGCCAGACCTGCCGACGCGCCGACCTGGTCGGGCTCGGCAATGCCAAAGTTGAAGCACCGCTCCGGAAACTCCTTGAGCAGCTTGCCCGCCGAGGAGGACGGCGCCACATTATCACTGAAGGTAAACACAAAATCCTTGCCCTCGCAGGCCATCTTGTAAAGCTCCTCGCCGTACGCCTCGCGGGCGTTGGAGAGCATCATATCAAAATCGTAAGTCGTTTTCGCTGCCATCGTTCATCACGCCTTTCTCATTTTTGCAACGTCCGCGAGCGCGGTCTTGAGATCCTCTTCACCGATGCCGCCGCCGTGCCACTTGTGGTTGCCTTCCATGAAGGAAACGCCCTTGCCTTTGACCGTGTTGGAGATAATGAACGTCGGCTTGGCGCGCTTTGCATAGTCGCGCTCCGGCAGGTGGTCGAGCGCCGCGCAGACCTGCGCCATGTCGTTGCCGTCCTCGATTTCGATGACCTCCCAGCCGAATGCGCGCACCTTGTCCGCCACCGGATCTATGTTCATGACATGTTCGGTCGTACCCGTCATCTGCAGGCCGTTTTTGTCCAGGATGCAGGTCAGGTTGTTTAGCTGGTAATGGCCGCCCGCCATCAGGGCCTCCCAGTTGGTACCCTCGTCGAATTCGCCGTCGCCGATCATGACGATAACGCGGTAGTTTTCCTTGCGGTAGCGCGCGCCGAGCGCATAGCCGACCGCGATCGGCAGGCCGTGGCCGAGCGAGCCAGCCGAAACCTCGATCTGCGGGCATTTCTTTCGGTTGGAGTGCATGCCAAACTTGTACTGGTCGAGGTTTTCAAAGTGCTCGACCATGTAGTCCTGCGTGTACGCCCCCAGATCGGAAAAGATGGTGTACAGCGTCTCCGAGCAATGGCCCTTGGAGAGGATGAAGCGGTCGCGGCCCTCCTTGTGCGGGTCCATGACGTCAAAGTTCAGGTATTTGTAATACAGCGCGACCGCCATCTCCACAATGGACAGCTCGCCGCCCAGATGGCCCATACCGATGCGGTAAATAAAATTCAGCAGATCGCTCCGGATATCGACGCACTTGTCCTCCAGCTCCGCAATCGTCAACAGCTTTTTCTCGCTCATCTTCAAGACCCTCCTTGTTATTCCCCGTCAAACCGGTTGCATCGGATGACGATTTTCGGATATTTGCCGCTCAGGTGCGCCGCAAACGCCTGCTCGCAGTCATCGATATCAAAGATCTGCTCCGGCTTTGTGAACGCGCTGAAATCCATATCCGGCAGCATCAGCGCCGTGCGCTCAAAGTTGAAATGCGTGCAGTAGGTGCCGCTGACCGTGATCTGCCGGTTGTAGCAGTACTCGTACAGGTTGAACGGCAGGTCGTACGAATTCGGGAACATCGCGGAAAACAGCACGGTGCCGCACTTTGCCGCAAGCGGCAGCACAGACTGCGCCGCGCCCGGCACGCCGGAAACCTCGACAATCACGTCATAGCCATGCCCCTCGGTGATCTCCATGCCGCGCGCAAACAGGTCCTCTTTCGTGGGATCGACCGTGTAATCCACGCCGATGCTCCTGGCGATCGCGCAGCGCTCCTGGTTCGGCTCGGACAGGGTCAGGCAGGCCGCGCCGCGCTTTTTGAACAGCTGGCAGGTGATCAGGCCGATCGGACCGCCGCCGGAAACCAGCACGCGGCCGCCGGTCTGCAGGTTGGACTTATCCATGATGCGCACGCCGATGGAAAGCGGCTCCATCATGCAGCCCTGTAGCAGGCTGACGCCCTTGGGCAGCTTGACCACCTGGGACTTGTGCCAAACGACATACTCCGCCATGCATGGCTCATTGCCCGCGTTCTCACAGTATTCCGGATTGCCGGTCTTGCAGTAATAGCAGCTTCCGCAGTAATGCAGGAAATTGCCGCCCACATGGTCGCCCACCTTGAGTCCAGTATCGCCGGCGCGCTCGCCCAGCTCGACGATCACGCCCGACATCTCATGCCCCAGGCCGAACGGCGGCTCCAGACCAAACGCGCCGCCCACGATATGCGGATCCGAGCCGCAGATCGAGCAATACGCAACCTTGATCTTCACTTCCTCCGGCCCGACCGGCTTTACCGCAAAGTCGACAATGCCGACCTTGCCCCGCTTCGTCTCGTCCGGATCCTTCATATTACCGACCTTAATACCGCATACCACTTTCATTGCGTTTAGCCTCCTTATTCTTGTTGCGTTGTTGTGTTGCAGCTCAGTCCTCCGCCTGCTTGGCAGCCATACGGCGGCGGGTCAGCTCCTCTACGATCTCGTCAAACCGCTTCTCGGTCAGCGAGTACCGCGTATAAACCAGAATGCCAATGATCAGGATGACCGCCGGCACCAGAGAATTCAGCGCCTTGATAACGGTCAGTGTCGCTTCGTTCTGCACCGCGTTCGCCACATAGCCGGTGAAGCTGAACAGGATGGTCGGCAGGATACCCGCGATCGTCATGGAGATCTTGATCGAGAACGATGCGAGCGAGAAGATCAAGCCGCCGCAGCGGCGTCCGGTGACATATTCGCCGTATTCCACGCAATCCGGCAGGGTGGACCAGATCGTTGCCAGCGTCATGCCGTAGCCGAACGAGCCGAGCGCCTTGCCAATGCAGAAGCCGATCATCATTGTGTTTGGCATGACAAAGAACAGCAGCATGCCGATCGTGGAGATCGCGCAGCCGTAAATTACGGTCATTTTTTTGCCCACGCGCCGTGCAATCGCCGGTACGAACAGCATCGGGATAATGGACGGAAGCGTTTGCAGCAGATTCCAAGTACCCATATCCATCGAGGTAGAGATGTTATACTGCACCACGTTGTACTGCAGGAAGTAAGTGCCGACCGAGGAAACCAGAATGTTGTAGGTGTAGGCCGCCAGATACATGACAAACAGGATGAGCAGCGGCTTGTTCTTTGCAAACTGCGTACCGATATCCCGCCAGCGGAACGGCTCCTCCTTATCCATCGCGGATTCCGGCACGCGCTCCTTGCACACCTTACCAGCCACAAGGAACGAAATCACCATTACGACCGAGAGGATCAGCATGGCGCGCTGGTAGCCGTTTTGCGGCGTAGTACCCAGCGATTCGGACAGCTTTGGCACCAAGATAGAGCAGGCCACGCCGCCGATACCCGAGCAGAACATACGGAACGAATTGAGTTTAGCGCGCTCGATCGGGTCCTGCGTCATGGAAGAGGACAGCGAGGTCACCGGAATGATGATGCCGGTAAACAGCATACCAAACAGGATATAAGTAAACCACGCGTACGCAACCTTGCTGATGCTTTCCGGCGTTGTGAATACCAGCACCGTCGAAATGCCGTACGGGATACACAGCCCCACGAACCAGGGGATGTATTTGCCATGCTTGAAATGACATTTTTCCACGATCGCGCCCATCAGAGGGTCGTTGATCGCGTCCCAGACACGCGCGGCCAGGAACAGTGCGGTTACCTGAGCAGGCGTGATGCCGAAGATATCCGTGTAGAAAAACGTTAAGTAAATCGTGATCGTCTGGAATACCAGGTCGCTGCCAAAGCCCCAGAAGCCATAGGCGAGCTTTTCTCCGGTACCAATTTTGACATAGAAGCGTTTGCTTTCATTTTGTAAATTCGTCATACCGTTCTCCTATTCCGTATCATTGTTTTATCCTCTTTTCCGCTTATGCTTGATTCCGTCTCCCCCTCCTAACGCATGCATCATTCCTCAATCCGCGGCTGTCCTGCAGCAACAGCCGCGCATCAATCGCACATCAATCGACGAATTTCCCCATTTTCTCATAGGCCTCAGGGATAACCGTCTCCGGTCCTTTCGCCCAGATCTCCGAATTGAGCACCTCAACCGATACCGGACCGTCATAGCCGCAGGCGCGGACGCATTCCATGTATCGCCGCACGTCGATCCGCCCGTCTCCCGGCATGCAGCGGTGGTTCTGGTCAAGCCGCGCAAACGGAATCTTTTCCGCATCGTTGAGATGCACCATGAACACCTTTTCCGGCGCGATGCGGCAGATCACATCAAAGTCCGCGCCCACATCCCACAAGTACAGGTTGAAATCGTCGATCACCAGCCCGACCTCCGGCCGGTCCGCCGCCTGCACCAGCCGCCAAGCGGTGCCGATATCCCCGATCGCCATGGTTCCGACCGGCTCGAAAGCGATCTTCATCCCTCTCGCCCCGCCCCTGTCCGCTAGGCGATGCAACGCCTGCAGCGTGTCCGTAAAGACCGCTTCGTCGGTGACGCCTGCCGGCAGATCGGCCCGTTCGTTAGAAAGGACGATCACCCGATCCGCACCGGCCGCTTCCCCCAGGTCGCAGGCGAAGTCCAACTGGGCGCATACGTCCTCCCACTGCTGCTCTGTGCAAAAGTTTATGGAAAATATTGCATTTATCGAGGCGCACCGCATCCGGTGCGCTTGCATCAGCCGGCTGAGATCCTGCAGCGTGTGTTCCTGCAGATAGTTTCTCGCCTTTTGAAAATCGATTTCCACCGAGGAAAAACCCACGTCCGCGCAAAGCCTGATATCCTGCTCCAATGATGAATTCGCCGCGCAGGTCTGCAAATTGTAACATTGTTCCATATCCTGTCCTCCTCCGCCTCCAATCGTACTATTGCATATATTTTTTCTTTTTGTACGTTTCATTTTAAACAATTCGCACAAACTTTCCATGTTTCAGAGGGACAGCTTCCAACTTTTTAGGTCCATCTGAATAAAGATTTAACACACTCCCGACAATAATCACAAATTTCCCTACGGCGCTTTGTCAGGATTGCTACAATAAAAATTTATAACCCCGCAAAGAAAAAAGCCGCCGGACGCCTCGGGTGCGTCCGGTGGCTTACCGCCTGTGCTTTTTATCAATATGAATTATCCCCTGTCTTTTCCTGCATATGGCGCAAAAAACGGCCCCTGCGTTTTCGCAGGGGCCGTCCATACCTTTACGGGTTGCTGTTTGCCGTTAACGGATAGTCATAGATATCGTGTCCGGTTTCGAGCGGAGCGCCGTCCACTGTGATCAAAACCTGATCCACGCCGCGCGCCTGCGCGAACGTATTGACCAGCGAATAGATCAGCATGCTCTCTCCCGTGGTGCCGGACGCGCGGACCGCCTCGCCATAGGCGGCGTTCATGTCCAGCTTGAGTACGCTGTCCTCCACGGACGACGACTGGACCTCGACACCAGCCGGCAGGGAATTGGCCGCGATCAGCGCGTCCACCAATGCCTGATCCGAGTCGTCCTTCGCGTCCGCGCCGACCGGCGTCAGGGTTTCGCCCTGTTCATCCGGCACATACACGATCACCGACTCCCCGCCCGAAGGGTTGGGGTTGTCTGGCTGCACCGGCTCCTCGTCCGGCTTGTCCGGCGTATCCGGCCCTTCCGGCTCCGCTGGCTTTTCCGGTTCGCTGACGGGCGGCTCTTCCTGTGTCTGCTGCCGCCCCGACACATAGCCATATACGCATGCCGCCGCGATCAACGCGACTACTATCAGGACCACAATAACAATCAAAGTACGTTTTTTCATCCAAAACGCCTCCTTCCTTTTGCATCACAGCGCCACGGCAGCAGCCTTCCGGCACAAGGGCCGCGCACAGCCAAACCCGCCCTGGCAAATCGGTATTCCTTTTATTATGTTTTCAATTATATCATATTAGACGAACCGGATACAAGCCTTGTTCCATTTGCTTGACAGCATCCCGTTTCCACGATACTATAAAAATGGAAGTTTTATTCACCTCAGCACTGTAAAAGGAGGATACCGTATGAATTATGAAATCAAGGGCGGCGTATTTCCGGTCGTGGTCTGCCAGTTGGCCGACGGCGAGCAGATGATCACGGAAAAGGGTTCTATGGTCTGGATGAGTCCCAATATGCAGATGGAAACGCGCGGCGGCGGCCTTGGGAAAATGTTTTCCAAAGCTTTTTCCGGCGAAAGCATGTTCCAGAACATCTATACCGCGAACGGCGCGGGCATGATCGCTTTCGGCTCCAGCTTCCCCGGCAAAGTCCTGCCGCTCGATATCGCCCCCGGCCGCGAAATGATCGTGCAAAAAAACGCATTCCTCGCCTCGGAAGCGGGAGTTGAGCTTTCCATCCATTTCAATAAAAAGCTGGGCGCAGGCTTTTTCGGCGGTGAGGGCTTCATTATGCAGCGCCTGTCCGGTTCCGGCACCGCCTTTGTTGAGATTGACGGCGAGTTGGTCGAATACGATCTGGCTGCGGGGCAGAAAATGGTGGTTGACACCGGAAACGTCGCGGGCTTTGAGCCGAGCGTGTCCATCGATATCCAGCAGGTACCCGGCCTGAAAAACAAGCTGCTCGGCGGTGAGGGGCTGTTTAACACTACCCTGACCGGCCCGGGCAAAATCTGGCTGCAGACCATGCCGATCTCCGGCGTCGCCATGGCCATCCGCCCGTTCATCCCTACGGGCAACGGCTGACCGGCTGGTCATTATTTGCAAAAAAGTGGAGGAAACAGGAGTTTCCTCCACTTTTTTGCATTTTTACAGCGCATGCACTGCCTGTACCATCTCGCGTACATAGGCTGTGACCGGCGGCACGCAGTCCGCGCCGTACTGGGCGCACAGCTTGACGATCGCCGAGCCGACAATCGCGCCGTCCGACTTCGCCGCCATTTCCGCCGCCTGCGCGGGTGTGGAAATGCCGAAGCCGACCGCGCACGGGATATCGCGCTCCTCCCGCACCAGCCGCACCATCGCGCCCACGTCGGTCGTGATATGTGAGCGCACGCCGGTCACGCCGAGCGAGGACACGCAATACACAAAGCCCTCGGCCGCGCGCGCAATCGCACGGACACGCTCGTGCGAGGTCGGCGCGACAAGCGAGATCAGATCAAGCCCGTACTGCCGGCACAGCGGATCAAATTCACCCTTTTCCTCATACGGCAGATCGGGCAGGATCAGCCCGTCCATGCCGGCCTCCGCCGCAGTGCGGATAAACCGTTCCGCCCCATAAGAGAACACCACGTTGGCATAGGTCATGAATACCATAGGCACGTCGGTTCTGGCGCGCAAACGGCGCACCATGTCGAAAATCTTATCCGTCGTCACGCCGCCCGCGAGCGCACGTTCGTTCGCCGCCTGAATGACCGGCCCCTCCGCGGTCGGGTCGGAAAACGGAATGCCAAGCTCGATCAGGTCCGCGCCCGCTTCCGCCATTGCGCAGACCAGCGCCTCGGTCACCGCGAGCGACGGGTCGCCGCAGGTGACGAACGGGATGAACGCCTTGCCGCGGGCAAATGCCTGCCTTACCTTACTCATGGATATCCTCCCCCCGATAACGCGCGATCGCGGCGCAGTCCTTATCGCCGCGGCCTGAAATGTTGATGACAATGATCTGGTCTTTGCCCATCTGCGGCGCGAGCTTCATCGCATGCGCGACCGCGTGCGCGGATTCGATCGCCGGTATAATGCCCTCGGTTCGGGACAGGTACTCGAACGCTTCCACCGCCTCGTCGTCCGTGACGGCGACGTATTCCGCGCGGCCGATGTCGTGCAGGTAGGCATGCTCCGGCCCGATGCCTGGGTAGTCCAGCCCTGCGGAAATCGAATACACCGGCGCGATCTGGCCGTACCCGTCTTGGCAGAAATAGCTCTTCATGCCATGGAAAATGCCCAGCCGTCCGGTGGCGATAGTGGCGGCAGTCTCGGCCGTGTCCACGCCGCGGCCCGCGGCCTCGCAGCCGATCAGCCGCACGCCCTTATCCTCAATGAAGTGGTAGAACGCGCCGATGGCGTTCGAGCCGCCGCCCACGCACGCCAGCACCGCGTCCGGCAGGCGGCCTTCCCGCTCCAGCACCTGCGCCCTGATCTCCCTGGAGATCACCGCCTGGAAATCGCGCACAATGGTCGGGAACGGGTGCGGCCCCATGCACGAGCCGAGGACGTAATGCGTATCCTCGATGCGGCTGGTCCACTCGCGCATGGTTTCACTGACCGCGTCCTTGAGCGTACCCGTGCCGTTGTCCACCGGATGCACCCGCGCACCCAGCAGCCGCATGCGGTACACGTTGAGCGCCTGCCGCTCGGTGTCCTCGCGCCCCATGAACACCTCGCACTCCATGTCCATCAGCGCGGCGGCGGTTGCTGTAGCCACACCGTGCTGTCCCGCGCCAGTCTCCGCGATCACGCGGGTCTTGCCCATTCTTTTGGCCAGCAGCACCTGCCCGAGCACGTTGTTGATCTTGTGCGCGCCTGTGTGGTTCAGGTCCTCGCGCTTGAGGTAAACCTTCGCTCCTCCCAGATCGCGCGTCATGCGCGCCGCATGATACAGGCGGCTCGGACGGCCTGCATAATCGTTCAGCAGTCCGGTCAGTTCCGCCTGAAAGGTGGGGTCGTTTTGATAGCGCTCATACGCCTGTTCGAGTTCAATGACCGCGTTCATCAGTGTTTCCGGCATGTACTGTCCGCCGTGTACGCCAAATCGTCCTTTGCTCATGGCTGTTCTCCCCTTACCAGCGCCGCCACGCGGCGCATTTTTGTTTCGTCCTTGACGCTGTCCGTTTCGATCCCGCTCGACAGGTCGAGCGCGTACGCGCCCGTGCGCAGGGCGAGCGGGAGGTTGCTTTCATTCAGGCCTCCGGCGAGGAAGTACGGCTTTTCCACCGCCCCGATCAGCGACCAGTCAAATGTGTGTCCGCTCCCACCGCAGACGCCTTTTATCGAAGCATCCAACAGCAGGAATTCCACTGGATAGTCTTTTACCCGTTCAATATCCGCATACGCCCCCACACGGACCGCATACAGCACCTGCGCGCCTGTCATACCGCGCAGGCGATCGAGATACGCCCTGTTTTCCCCGCCGTGAAGCTGCACCAGGTCGATTACGCCCGCGTTTACCAGCGCTGCGATGCGCTCCGGTTCGTCATTGACAAACACGCCCACGGCCTGTATGCCCGGCGCAAGCTGCGCGCGCAGCCGCGCCGCCTGTTCCTCGGTCACACGGCGTCGGCTGTCCGCAAACACAAAGCCGACATAGTCGGGGCGGGCCGCATTTGCAGCCAGGATATCCTGCTTGCGGGTCAGGCCGCAGAATTTGAGCTTCATTTCACCGCCTCCCTCAGGCCGCGCAGCGCCTCCTCCTTATCGAGCGACCGCATCAGGTATTCGCCCACCAGCAGCGCGTCCGCCCCAGCCTGCCGCAGCGCAGCCGCGTCCGCCGGACAGGATACGCCGCTCTCTGCGACAAAGACCGCGCCCGCCGGCACGCCCGCGCGCAGCCGCGCTGCATTGTTCAAATCGACCGAGAAATCCTTCAGGTTGCGGTTATTCACGCCGATTACCCGCGCACCCGCTGCAGCTGCGGAACGCAACTCCGCTTCGTCGTGCGTCTCCACCAGCGCGGACAGGCCGAGCGCGTCACAGACCGCAAGATATCGCCGCAGCGTATCCGTATCCAGCAGCCCACAGAGCAGCAGTACCGCGTCCGCGCCCAACACCTTCGCCTCGTAGAGCTGATATTCGTCCACCGTAAAATCCTTGCGCAGCAGGGGAACATCGACCGCCAGCCGTACCGCACGGAAGATATCGTCCGAGCCGAGGAACCATTTCGACTCGGTCAGCACCGAGATGCAGTCCGCGCCCGCCTCCTCGTACTGCCCGGCAATGCCAAGGTAGTCGAACTGCGGATCGATCACGCCCTTGGAGGGGCTGGCCTTTTTGATCTCGCAGATGAATGCGGCTTCTCTGCCCGCGAGCGCCTTTTCAAAGCGGAAGTCTCCGCGCGGCAGGGCTTCGGCCCGCGCCCTGAGCTCCTCCAGCGGGACACGCGCCCTGGCTGCCGCGACCCGCTCGCGCGCATGGGCGGCAATTTCGTCCAGGATCATGCGGATACCTCCTGTGTCGTCCGGATAAACTGTCCCAGCTTGGCATACGCTGCGCCGCTGTCGATCAGCTCCGCGGCCTTTTTGATGCCATCTGCGAGCTGGATGCCGTCGATACCAAGGTAGAGCGCGATACCCGCGTTGAGCAGTATCTCGCTGCGCTTCGCGCCGCGCTCTTTGCCCGAAAGTACGTCGCGCGTGATCTGCGCGTTCTCTTGCGGCGAGCCGCCGCGCAGGTCGGCCACCGTGCAGGACGGCAGGCCGAGGTCGGCCGGCGTGAACGCATACGGCGTCAGCTTGCCGAAGCGGATCTCGCACACCTTGTTCTCCCCGAGCAGGCTCGCCTCGTCCATGCCCCCGCCGCAGACCACCATGCCGCGCGTCACGCCGAGGTTGGAGAGTACCTGCGCCATCGGCAGCACCAGCTTTTCGTCGTACACGCCGAGCAACTGCATGGTCGCGCGCGCCGGATTGGACAGCGGCCCCAGCACGTTGAACAGCGTGCGCTCGCGCATACCCTTGCGCACGGGCGCAACGTTTTTCATCGACTTGTGATAGCCCTGCGCGAACAGGAAGCAGATACCGGTTTCCGTGAGCACGCGCTCGTTCTGCTCTGGGGACAGGTCGATCGCCGCGCCCAGCGCTTCGAGCACGTCTGCCGCGCCCGACTTGGACGACACCGAGCGGTTGCCGTGCTTGGCGATCGGCACTCCGCCCGCCGCCGCGACAAAGGACGCGGTGGTCGAGATGTTGAACGAGCCGACCTCGTCCCCGCCGGTGCCGACAATGTCCATCACCGCGCCGCGCGGCTCGATATGCGCGCCCTTTTCGCGCATCACCTCGGCACAGGCCGTGATTTCGGTGATGGTTTCGCCCTTCATGCGCAGGGCGGTGAGCAGCGTCGCCATCTCGATATCGGTCGCCGTACCGTCCATCATCTCCTGCATCGTGGCGCGGGCGGTGTCATAATCCAGATCCCTGCCGTTGATCACTGTGTGGATCGCCTGCTGTATCATTTGCTTTGCCTCCTTAGCTCAATGGGTGGATAGGAAATTTTTCAGTATCGTATCGCCCCGCGGGGTCAGGATGGATTCCGGATGGAACTGCACCCCGTAAACGGGCCGCGTTTTGTGCCGCACGGCCATGATCTCGCCGTTCCCATCGCGCGCGGTCACGACAAGGCAGTCCGGCAGGGTGTCCGGCTCGGCCACCAGCGAGTGGTAGCGCGCGACCGTCACCTGCCCTTCCAGCCCGCGGAACAGCGGATCGTCCGGATCGAGTGTGACCGTACTCTGCTTGCCGTGCATCAGCCGTTTCGCGTGTACGATACGCGCGCCGAATACCTCGCAGATCGCCTGATGCCCGAGGCACACGCCGAGAATGGGGATGCGGCCGCCCAGGCGCCGGATCACGTCCTCGCAGACGCCCGCGTCCTTCGGGTAGCCTGGGCCAGGCGACAGGAGGATGTGCGAGGGCTGCATCTGCTCGACCGCGCCGGCCGTTACCGCGTCGTTGCGCACCACCCGAATATCCGGCCGGATCGCCGCGGCCTGCTGGTACAGGTTGTAGGCAAAGGAATCGTAATTGTCGATCAGGAGTATCATCAGCCGTCCACCTCCGATGCGCGTTCGATCGCGCTCATCACCGCGCGCGCCTTGTTCGCGCTTTCCATATATTCGTTATGCGGCACGGAGTCCGCCACGATACCGCCGCCCGCCTGCACGGTGACCATGCCCTCCTTCTTCGCCGCCATGCGGATGGCGATGCAGGTGTCCATATTGCCCGCCAGATCCAAATAGCCGAGCGCGCCGCCGTATACGCCGCGCGGCGCGCGCTCCAGCTCCTCAATGATCTCGCACGCACGTATTTTAGGCGCGCCGGACAGCGTACCCGCGGGCAGCACCGCCTCGAGCGCGTCGAGCGCGTCGCAGCCGTCCGCGAGATCGCCCTCGACCTGCGAGCAGATGTGCATGATCTTGGAATAGCGGTGAATCATCTGATAGGCGGTCACCTCCACCGAGCCGATCCGCGACACCCTCCCCAGGTCGTTGCGTCCCAAATCGACCAGCATATTATGCTCGGAAAGCTCCTTTTCGTCCGCCAGCAGCTCGCGTTCGAGCGTCTTGTCCTCGGCCGGTGTCGCGCCGCGCGGGCGGGAGCCGGCGACCGGAAAGGTGGTCAGCCGCCTGTCCTGCAGACGCACCAGCGTTTCGGGCGAGGAACACATGATCTCGTCTCCGTCGATGGACAGAAACACCATGTAGGGCGAGGGGTTGGTCGTGCGCAGCACACGGTAGGCCGGAAGCAGGCTGCCCGTATAGGGGCTGGTGAACTGCCGCGACTGCACTGCCTGAAAAATATCGCCGTTATAGATGTATTCCCGCGTTTTGCGGACAACTGCCGCGTACTGTTCCTCGGTTATGCTGCAGGAGAAGCAGGGCGTTTCCGCGGCCTGCAGCGGCGGGAGCGGGCTTTGGTCGTTCACCAGTGCGGCCATGTTTTCCAGCTCGGCGCAGGCTTTGCCGTAATTCTCCATCACGCTGTCCGTACTCATGTTGACAACCAGCACGAGCTTTTGCCGCAGATGGTCGTAGGCGATCACCTTGTCGAACAGCAGCAGGTCGAAGTCCTCCCACGCGCCGCGCCGGATGCGCAGCTTAGGTTCGGCGTAGCCCAACATTGCGTAAGCGAAGTAGCCCACGAACCCGCCGGTAAACGGCGGCAGTCCCTCGATGCGGGGCGCGCGGTACTTGCCCAGCAGCTCCCGCAGCACATCGAGCGGCTTTGCGGTCTGTATGGTGCGGTTTTCCGCGCCCTCGATCGTGACCACGCCGTTTTTACACCGTGCGCGCAGCACCGGATCGTAGCCGAGGAAGGAGTAGCGCGCCCATTTTTCGCCACCCTCCACGCTTTCCAGCAGGAAAAACCGTCTGGACCGCGCCTGCAGCCGCCGCAGCAGCGCGATCGGCGTGACCATATCCGCGTAGATTTCGCGGCAGACCGGAATGGTCGCATACCGCTCCGCCAGTTTTACGATTGCATCACAGCCTGGTGTTATCATATTTACCGCCCTCCGTTTGAAAACGATCTGGGCATCGGGGCAAGAAAAAAAGCCTTTGCCCTCACGATGCCGTCCTGCATCATGGGACAAAAGCCGAAACTTCTGCGGTGCCACCCAAATTGGCGTAAAAACGCCCGCTCAACAGCGCGCCAACACGCGCCCTCCCCTGGTAACGGCGGGATGCCCGTCAGCCATACTCTCCGGCGCGCCGGATTTGGGGCTGCCCTCACAAGTCCATTCGGAAACGGCCTTCGCTGCCACCCTCGCACCAACGGGCGGCTCTCTGGGAGCGCGGTCTCGCTCTTACTTACTCTTGCTCTGCGGTTTTGCCTTGTTCTGGTACACAGTATATGCTTTCTATAATAATTTGTCAAGCATTTTCTCTTCATTTTTTATTACTATAAAAATGGACAGGCCGCCGCACGGCAGCCTGTCCGGTTTGTCCGCTACTCGTCATCCTTCGTCTGTACTTTTTTCCTTTTGCGCACCGCTTCGGTGAGCAGGTACTCGATCTGGCCGTTGACCGAGCGGAACTCATCCTCTGCCCATCGGGCCAGCTCGTCGTACAGCGAGGCGGACAGCCGCAACGGCACCTGCTTTTTCGCTTTTTCCTTGTCCGCCATGGCCGCGCCCCCTTAAATCATTTTTCAAACTCGGATATATACCGCTCACACCGCCACCCAGCCGTTTTTCAGGCTATGTCTCATTATGCAAAATGCGCCGCACAAAACGTACCAGTCGTGCCAGGCCTATCACGCCCAGCGCCGCAAGCAGCAATGCCGCCACCATGTTCTCACGCATTGACCACGCGAGGAACAGGCAAAAGCCGGAAGCAGCGGTAATCAGCACAAGGAACAGTATACGCAGCACATACCGCAACGGTTTAGGCAAGATTTCCGATGCGGCAGCATTCATCGCGGCATTGCGCGCGAGCCGCACAAAAAACGTAAACATGTTTTATCCCTCTTTTAGTAAATACTGCCCGAATTAACAACAGGCTGCGCGTCCTTTCCTGCGCAAAGCACAACCATCAGGTTGGAAACCATCTGCGCCTTGCGCTCATCGTCCAGATCCACCACCTGCTTGGCGCTCAGCTCTTCCAGCGCCATTTCGACCATACCTACCGCGCCCTCGACAATCATCTTGCGCGCGTCCACAACCGCGCTCGCCTGCTGGCGCTGCAGCATGGCCGCCGCGATCTCCGGCGCATAGGCCAGCGTAGTGATGCGCGCCTCTTCAATCCGCAGACCTGCGCATGCTACGCGTCCCTGTATCTCCTCCGCCAGTACGGCGGCAATCTCCTGCGCGGACCCACGCAGGCTTTTTTCGTCCCCTCCCTCGGATACATCGTAGGGGTACAAGCGTACCGTATTGCGCAGCGCCGTGTCCGACTGAATGGACAGGAACTCCTGATAGTTATCCACCGCGAACACCGCCTTTGCCGTGTCCTCAATATGCCAGATGACCGCGATGCCAATGACGATCGGATTGCCGAGCAGATCATTGATCTTCTGCTTGTCGTTGTTAAGCGTCATGGTCTTGAGCGAAAGCTTTTTGCTCATGCTCGCCGCCTTGACAATCTTACCACTCGAAGTATTTTCATTCTTGGCAAGATCATCGAGCGCTTTCTCGCTGGCGCTTTCTACCGTCGGATTGACCGAGCTGCAAAACGGATTGACAAAAAAAATGCCCTCACCCTTGAGCGTACCGATGTACTTGCCGAACAGCGTCAGTACGAGCGCCTCATTCGGCCGCAGCACCTTGATGCCGCACGCCAGCAGCCAACTCGGCACCGCCAGATATACGATGCCCACAACCAGCATAGCAGCCGCCATGCCTCCCATTTCATCCAGATTGACCGCGCCCAGTATGATCAGCGCGACCGCTGCGATGCATAGCAGGATGTCCAGCAGCAAAATCCCCAGTCCATTGGGCGCGCGCAGCGCTTTTTCCTCGTAAAATATGTTCTTTTCGTTCATGCTCTATCCCTCACAATGATATTAATTTGATATCATCATAATACACTTCCCTCTCCCCTTTGTCAACCGCTTTTTCGCTTTTCCGAAATCCATGCGCCGCGCACGACTATTGGCAACCTCTCCCATTCCAGCATAGATTGCAGGGAAAGGTGGTTTTTCTATGGTAATTCATGTCGTACAGCCCGGCGATTCGCTTTACCGCATCGCACAGACGCACGGCGTGCCGCTCCCGTTCCTCATCCAGCAGAACGAGCTGCGCGAACCGGCGCGGCTGACTCCTGGACAGACGATCGTGGTGCCGCAGCCCTCCGAAACCTATCTGGTCAAACGCGGGGATACGCTCGGCAGCATTGCGGCGCGGCACGGCACGACCGTCCTGTCCCTCTGGCAGAACAACCCGCAACTCGGCGGCACAGACCGCATCTATCCCGGCCAGATGCTCGTGCTTTCCTATCCGACGCCCAAGCTCGGTGCCTTTGCGGTCAACGGATATGCGTATCCGAATATCGACCCGCGCTTGCTGCGCAAGACCCTGCCCTATCTGACGTACTTATCCGTTTTTTCCTACGGCTTTGACCGTACCGGCCGCATTCTCCCACAGAACGCCGACCTGCTGATCCGCATGGCGCGGCAATATCAGGTCAAGCCGCTGCTGGTTCTGACCACGCTCGGCGAGGATGGCCAGTTTTCCGGCGAACGAGCGCATCTTGTGCTGCAAAATCCGTCCACGCGCGCGGCGCTGATCGATAACCTTGTTCAAACCCTGGAAAAACAGGGATATGCTGGCGTGGACATTGATTTTGAGTACATCCCGCCCGAGGACGCGGAAAGCTATACCGCTTTCATCCGTGAGGTGCGCGCGCGGCTGGAGCCGCTCGGCAAGATCGTCATGGTCGCGCTCGCCCCCAAAACCTCGGCCGGGCAGCGCGGGCTCCTATACGAGGCGCACGATTACCAAATGCTTGGCGAGGCCGCGGACTATGTGCTGCTGATGACCTATGAGTAAGGCTATTAATGATATGTATAAAGCCCGAGGAACAACCTCGGGCTTTCCCATGTCCAAATTGAACACCGTTATCTCAAACCGGCCGCGAGCTTCCGTACCAGCTCGTCGCCGTACTCATATCGCAGAAGATACGCAATCGTCTGCTCCTCCAGCCCGCAAACCTCCTGCAGCGCATCAACCGCGTCCTGCACGGCCTCGTCGCCCTCCGGCACGAACGGTCGGCACTGCGGCGCGGTGATGGCGGGCATCTGCCGCGCCGCATCGAATACCACGTCATAGCCCGCCTGCGTCAGACTGCGCATTTTGACAAAATTATATCCGTCCTTTTCGATGCACTCGCAGGGGTACGCTGTGCCGTTCAGCAGCACGTTCTTTTTCTCGATCATTCCATCCTCCTCCTCGACCAGCCGCCGCTTGAAATCCTCCCACAACTGCGGATTCCGCACCCATGGCTCCGGACACGCCTTGTGCGTCACATCGTAATGTCGGCATACCCGACTGAGCGGGATATTGTATTTGTCCATCAGGCTGCGCACCAATCCGGCTGTGCGCGCGGCCGTCTGCTCGGTGATCGTATACCGGCCGCCCACTACGTCGCTGCACATTTCAATGCCGATGCTGTTGGCGTTGCGCGCGCCATTGAAATAGCTGCCGCCGCGCTCCGCGCCACAGTGCCAGGCGGTGTCGCTGTCCCGCACGGTCTGTGTTATGCTGTCCTCGTCCACGAAATAATGCGCGCTCGCGCCGCGCCCCGCGCCCTGGAAATAATGCGCATTGTTCGTGTCCGTGTCCCCATCGTTCGCGGTATAGTGGACAACGATCCAGAGGATCGGCGCGGTGCGGCCGCGCGCATAGTTCGAGCTGTGCGCCGGAATAAAGGGTATGTCCATATCCTATTCCTCCAGCGGCTTATCGTAGGTTTTCGCCCGATCGCTGTCGGTCACGCCGCTGGTGGTCGGATCGTTGAGCGCGCTCCAGACATTGCACGCGACCAGGAACAGGCAGTAGGGATTGCTCACCGTACCCTTGATGATCTCCCACACGCCCGCCCAGGTCGTCATGTCGACGGCGGTCAGGCCCGCATAGGCCAGCGCCGTCGCAAACGCGCCGAGGATAATCTGCACCCAAAACACGGGATTCTTAATTCTTACTTTCAGGTTCATAGACAAAACTCCCTTTCATGTCGCGGATATCATGCTCCGCCTCCAGCATGCGCCCCTCCAGTTTATAGGTGCGCTCGACGATTTTGTTGTGTTCGGCCACCTTTTTCTCCAGCTGCTCGATACGGTAGCCCGTCAGGTTGGAGGATATCAGGATACCGCCGAACGTACCCGCCAGCGTCCCGATCAGGCTCATGCCCGCCACGATTACCTCTATTGGCATAGATGGTGGGGCGGTTCTGCCCGCCCCGTCACCTCCTCCCTTGTTACTTTGCGGCCTCGGCTTCCAGCAGATCGTTCAGCGGATAGCCCTTATGCTCGTAATACGCCTTGCGCGCCTTGAAGTCGCGCGCGAGGCCGTGACGGTTGTCAAATACGTCGAGGATGTTCCCGATGCCGTGTACCTTGCCCTCTTTCGCAATTGCCTGAATCTCCGCGTCGTTTTTAATGTAGATGTTCATAATAGTATCCTTTCCGGCCTTGCGGCCTGTCCGTGGTTGATTTATGTCCTCACCCTATGGGTGTGCAGCGTCTTATCTTGACGCGCTCCGGTCAAATGCCCATAGGCACCGCCCCCTTTCCATAAGTTGCATGTTGTCGTGTCCCTTTCTGCGGCGTTATAATAAGGCAGAGAGGTGATCGCCATGTTTTATGATGATCCGGCCAGCGGCAACGCCACGATCAACCCCGCGCTGACCTCGCGCAGGGCGCGCAACTTTACCGGCGTGACCGTCGAGACGCGCACCGTTGGCGGGGCGGTCGAGCCGTACCGCATCACCATGCACGGGAAAACCTATACTGTTACCAAATACCTCGGCTGCCGGTATGATCCCAACCTGTGCGCCACCGAACACGGCATATTCATCGGCAAGCACCGGACTCTGATCTGGCACGCGGATGGCCGCTGGTTTGTCCAGCCGCGTTAAACCGTCCCTATGGGGCGGTTTTGTTTTGCCTACGCTTCCAGCGTGCCGAGCTGGACAGCGCTGAGGTACGCGCTCATCGCAGACGCCGTTGGTATACCCAGATAAGATGCGGTATACATCATCAGGGCTTGCCCGTATTGAGGCGACGTTACCCCGATCGACAGCGTATTGCTCCCGACCTCAACGGGATTTACGAGCTGTACAATCCCATTTTTGTCCTCCACCCGAATCATCTCCCCTGCCTCCGGGGAAATTGTGATCGATTTCCCGCGCAGCTGGGAGCCGGTATAACTCACCCGCGCCTGAAACCGCATCCATCCTCCCGTCCCTGCGGTAACCCCTGCCTGTTGCATGATACACCTCATCCCCGCACCGCCTTTCGGCGGCCTGCTATGCCAGCAAATTTACATAGCAGGCGCGGTCGGCATTGCCTGACGACTGTGTCGCCACGATCTTCCCGTTTTCTACGGAGATTTGAACCCAGGTTTTCGTACTGTGCAGCAGCGTTACCGTTTGCGTTTTTGCGTAATAGGCATATACCGCCATAGCATACCAGCTGTTGTTGTAATTGAAATATGATGTGATCAGCGTGTCGTTTTTGGGAGCGTCGCACACCTCCCAGACCGCATACTGGGGAAAGCTCTCCTTTACATACTGCCTGATCTGCGGCGCAGCGGCCGCCGTCTGTCCGTGCATGATACACCTCATTTCCGGCACCGCCTTTCGGTGCCAATGTCGGGAAATGCGTATCTAAATCGCTGTTTAGATACCCCCCCCCCCGCATATTTTTGCGCTTTTCATAACTTTTTCCTCCATTTCAATGCATTTTCGTTTTGTTTATACCTTGTGATACACAATGCGCTGATTACCGTATATCCGGAGGCATGACGTCAATAAAATACAACATAGTTGTAATGCAATCCGCTTGTATTTGCATTTACATCGCTGTATGGGTCGCTGGTCGAGCTGGATGTTTTGTTATGCACGACAAACCCATTATCCGTAACCGCCGCGATCTCCCGCCGCCAATTATATGTTTTAGCGGGCCAGTCGCGCGAGGCCATGCCGCCATAGGCGTCGCTATACGGGTCGCCAATCGAATACTCCGCACAAAGTACCAGCACCATTTCAGGGTGTACGCCGAGTGAAATGGTACGGGTTGCAGTGCCATCCCCTGTATAGGAGCCTGTGATAATCTTTGGCCCGCCTCCCCCGTGGATCATATTGCACCTCATGCGGCCACCGCCTTTCGGCGGCTCAGAAGAACGCGACGTATGCCAGCCCGCAAAGCGTTTTGTTTCCGCTCCCGTCTTTGTTCTGGTAATCCGAGCTTACTTTTTCCACTGTAAAGCCCGTGTCCGTCCGCGTAATCGTTGAGGTCATATTGCCGTACATCTGCAGCGTCTCGGTGTCCCCCTTTTCGAAAAACATAAACCATGTGTTTCCGTAATCTCTGAGAAGCAGATGCTTCGGCTTCGCACCGAGGTTCACCGTCTGTCCCTCGTTTGCATGCCCGCAGACCGGCGCTCTCCCGCCCGCGGTCTCCCGCGTCATGTTGCACCTCATACGCGGCGCCTCCTCTCAGCGCCGTTTTGGGGAAATCCGCACTTAAACCGTGGTTTAAGTACCCCCCCCCCGATTATTTTTCGTCATTTTCATAACTTTTTCCTCCTTTTAGAAGCCAATGCAGCAGGTTTTCCACCTTTACGGCAACAAAGCTAAGCCCGAACCACGCCGCCGAAAACTGCGGGCATACCTGCCCCCAAAGGTTGCAGGGCATGTCCGAGTAGTCCCACACGCCCCAGCCGAGCCAGCGGTTGACCACCAGCCCCACGAGCAGCTCCAGCCCTGTCACGATCGCCGCGCCCTGCAGCATCTGCAGCGGCAGCGGCGGGTGCTCCTGTATCTCGTCCAGCAGGCCGATCAGCACAAAGCACACACCGCCCAGCACGCCCATTGTCCAATGGGTGCGCCCGCGCCAAAGCAATTCGATACCCATGTACGCCAGCCCGCCGAGCACGGCCATGCCGCTATGCAGCGCCAGCGACCGTGCTGTAATCGATCTGCACCGCATTGATCTCCTCCTCACTCTCCGCCGCCCAGATCGCGGCCTTGACCGTTTCCTGATACCGCCGGTACGGGTAAACATACGCGGCAATCGCCAGCGAGAGCGCCGTGTACTCCTCCACCGTGAATACCCTGCACGCCTGCTTCTGCGCGTGCCACTCCAGCACCGCCTCCTGCCGCGCCTGCACCGCAAGCTGGTACTGCATCAGGTTGAGCGCCAGCTCGTCCTGGTCCTCCTGCGTCACGCCGTAGGTCTGGCCGTCCGTCCAGACGAGCGGATGCGCGGCCAGCCAGTCCGCGAGCGCCTGCTTGTTTGCCTCCTGGCGCGCCTCGCGCAGCGTGTCCAGCCCGGGCGCGGGCGGCGGCTCCGGCGCTGGGCTGTTGGATAACGTCAGCGTACCCCCGTCCGTCTCGCACCGCAGCCAGTCCGCCACCGTGTAGCGGCACAGCTCCGCGCCGTCGTCCGCCTGTATCACCAGCACCCCGCCCGGCTCTATGGCCTCCCGCGCCGTGATTACGCACCCGTCTGCCGTCGGCCGGAACGTGACGCCCTCATAGGTCTTATCGTTTGTGAGCAGCTTCATTGATGCACCTCCCTATTTGAAGCCATACATCGGGGATTGATCGCCGTATTGCCATGTCAGCGTTTTGGTGTTCTGGTTATAGTGGTTCTTATTAAACTGACTCGATGAAATAATACTGCCGTTGTTATAATCCACATCAATATAGAATCCATAGTCAGGGAAAAGCACCTGATACCGGTTACTGCTCGCCGCTGCCGCAACCATGCGGTAGTCCCCCACATACAGGCTTCCTCCACTGGGGACTTCGAGCTTTTTTATAGAGGATACCTTGAACGACGGCTCTTTCACGCCGCCCCCGCCCGCTATTGTCCGCATCAGTCCACCCCTCCCTCGAATATCAGCGTCAGGTTGACCGCGGGCTTCTCGTTGCCCCAGCAGGTAGCCACAAGCTGCCCGTCCGCGGTATCGACATAGGCGATCAGGGCATACGCCTCCTGCTCCAGTTTGCGCGCGGACGCATCCGTGGAGTACTGCGGGCCGATGTTGGCGTATTTCATCGTCGCTTTCGCCACGCTGCAGCTCACCGTCTGCGTGTATACGCTGCCGGACAGCGCCCAACCGCTCGTGGGGAACGACGCCGTCGTCCGCACCGGCTTTGCCACCTCTAAATTAGTCCGCGCGCCCTGCGCCGCTGACGCGCCCGTGCCGCCCTTTGCCAGCGGCAGGATACCGGCCGCCTTGTCGCCGGACAAATCGACCGTCATATCCGGCAGCTGCTCCTCCGGCACCTTGCCGTCCGGCCCAAGTCCCGCCACGCCGTCCGGCTGGCCAACCGCGCCCCAGCCGATCACGCCCGCAGGGTCCAGCTCCACCGTCACCTCGGCCGCGTTGCCAAAACTAAAAACATACGTCCAGTCCACCGAAAAGCCCGGGCTTTCCGCTGCGGCTGGGATGGGGTCGCCCGCCTCGTCCTGCACCAGCGCATACAGCACCTCGTCCCCGCTGTCTTCGGCGCGCGCGTAAAAGCCAAGCTGGCGCATGGTGTAGCCCGCCGAAAGGCCGGTGTTGACCAGTACCGCCCGCACCCGTACCTTTGCGCCCTCCAGCACCTGCGCGGGCTGCAGGGAAAGCGCCTGCCGCTCGTCCGTGACTGCGGTCTGCTCCTCCAGCGTTCCGGCGGCCAGCCCCGCGCCGCTTGCCGCGCGCGTGAATACCAGCCCCTTGCCCGTGCCGACGAGCGCCGCCTGCAGGGCGTGTCCCGCGGCCGTGATGGCCGCATTTGTCCAACTCATAGCATCACCTCGTGTTCTCCGTAATGTTTGGCCCGCGTCCCTGCGGCCGCGCTGTACGTCCGGCTCCCGCCCTGGCGCAGCAGCGCCGCGGTGATCTCATACCGCAGGTGTGCGGGGATGACCTCGCGCAGCGCGCGCCGCACACTCTCCATGTTGCCTGGCATGCCCGCCGTGGAGCGGAACAGGATCGTAACGCACGATACCCCGTCATAGGTCACCTCGGCCGCAATGCCGTTCCAGCTCCCGCAGATGGTGCGGATCAGCTCAATGTCGCACTTGCCGGACAGGCTGCGCCATTTCGCGGCCAGCGCCGCGCGCCGGTCCTCGATGGACGCGCCCTTTTCGGGCGTCAGCCCCGCCTCGCGCTCCTCAACAGGCAGCAGCCAGGTCATGCTGTCCAGAAACATCTGGTCCGCGGTCTCGGCGGCGTCCGCGCGCTGGGCGCTGTCCACGCCCGCCACCGCGCCCAGCAGGCCGGTCACCCACGGGTCGCGCCGGTATGCGGACGGCAGGCTGCGCAGCATGTCGTCATATTCAGGCATAGGTAACTGCCACCTCCCCGAGCACGGCGCACTCCCGCTCCCCTATGGCAACGTTGGCCGTGCCGCCGTTTACCGCAAGGTTTTCAAAATCCAGTACGCCCTCCGCGCTCAGGATCGCCGCCGCGATCTGGCCGTAGCTGACAAAATCCTGCTCAAACGCGATCTCGGCCAGATAGGCCGCAATCGCCGCCTTGACCGCTGCGGTCACTGTCCCGTCCTCGTCTCCGGTGTTCAGCTTGGACACCGTGCAGGAGACGGCAACGGCCTTTCCCGTCGCCGCGCTGACATAGCACCGCGCCCCGATCGGAGCCTGCCCGTAGCCCTCGCCCGTGCTGTCCGGATCGATGTAGTCCTGCACCGACTTTACCAGCTCCTCAGCCGCGGGCTGGCCCGTGCTGTCCACCAGCACCACGTCCACCGTGTTGTCCCCGTGGCCCAGCGGGAACACCTTCACACGGCCCACGCCCGCGACCTCCAGCGCCCAGCTTTGGTACTGGTAGATGTTGCCCGACGTGGGCGGCGTGCGCACCTTGAGCAGATGCCGCTCGTAATAGGCCGCGTCGTCCTCCTCGTCGTAGCCGCCGGTCATGGGCGCGGGGTTGTCGCAGGCCGATATGCCCGCGATCGTCACCGGCATCTGCGTCACGCTGTGCGCGGGCAGGTTGCCCGCCGCCCCGTCCTGACGGCAGGTCACGGGTACATCGCCCTCGCCGGTGATCTGGACGGCCTGCGTGGCGTAAAACTGCACGCCGCCCCCGCTCTCAAACAGGTCGCCCTCGCTCACGGTCCCCGTGCCGGTCACATGCACCACGCCGTGCGCGAACGTCGCCTGACGGCGCTCCAGGCCGGTGCGCGGGAAGATATAGCGGTCCAGCTCGTCCCCCGTCAGGTTTTCGGGGTCGAGCTTGGCTTTCGCCGCCTCAAGCTCGGCGTCCGTCCCCTCCATGCGCAGGGCGGCGGCCGCCAGCAGGTCGTAGGTGGGGAAGCCGATGGTTTTCTGGTAGCTGTCCGGCATTGCCGCCAGCAACTCCTGCAGGATATCACTCGCCGCCGACATAGGCGCTCACCTCCACTGTTTCCTCCGTGTGCAGGCGCGCGGTGAACGCCACCTGCAGGCCGCGCCGCAGCCGCGTAAACGCGAAGCTGTCCACCGTGCGCACCGCCGGGCAGAACGCCGCCGTCTCGCGGACGTTCCGCTCGATTTCGGCCTGCACCCAGCCCTCCGGCATGCGGCGGTCGAGCAGCGTGCGGTCCACGCCCGGCTGGGTCGAGCTGTCCGTGCGGTAAACCGGCACAGCGCCCGGCGTCTGCCGCAGCATCAGCTCAAACCACTGTTTGACCGCTTCCACGCCCGTCCGCTCTTTCAGCGCCCCGTCCACCAGCTGGAACGCCCCGCTCCGGCCGTCCTCCTCCCACTGGAACGCGGGCGCGCGGCCGATGCCGGCCGCCGCCTGCGCAGGGATGTCGGTCGGGATCACCGGAAAAATGGTCTGCGTCATTGATGCACCTCCCTGCAAAACAAAAGCGCCCCGTCCTTGCCGTGCTTGACAAAGACGGGGCGCGCGCGTTATAATACAGATACAAAGGGACGCTGTTACAACGATCAGGCCCTTATGCAATCAAAGTTAAACCTCTGACCGCTTGGGTACCAGCCGAGCGGTCAGAACGCTTTTATGGATAAAATACGCAGCAGCACGCTTGCGCATATCAGAAGCCGAAAGGCTTTTCTCCACATTCGCCTCACCTCCCTCCGCCCGAGACGAACGGGGGAAAATGAGCCTGACCGCCATATGTAACAGCGTCCGCCTGTATTATAGCACACGCCGTCGTTCTTTGTCTATCCTCGCCGCCCCTCGGGGCGGCTTTTTCATATTTTGTCGATCACCAGCAGCGAGCCGCCGGACAGGACCGCCGCGGCCTTGTCGCCGCTGTGCCACTCCCGCGCGGCGGCGGTCGCCGTCATGGTCAGGCCGTTTTCCGCAGTAAAGAGGGCGTTCCCGTCCATCACGGAAAAGGCCAGCGGCGAAACCGCCGCGCATACCGCCTCATGCCACGCGGGCGGCGGCTGATACCGGCCGAGCCGCCGGAGCCGCTGCGCCATTTCATAATCATATGCCATGCCTGTTTACCCCCACGGCGTGCAAAAGCCGCTGATCTCGCTGTAATACCGCGTCACATTTGCCACGCTGTCCGAATAGTTGCCCTCCACGGTCTGCACACCCGCGCGGGACGCGCTGCGCACGATGCCGATGTGCCGGTCGCCCTGTATCATCAGGTCGCCCGCCTTGGGGATGTAGCCGCTCGCCACCGTGCGGTACATCCCGCGCGACTGGAAATAGCTCGACATGTCCCCGACATAGCTGTATCCGGTCGGGATGGGCGCGCCCGCCTGCGCCGCGCACCAGCAGACAAAGATCACGCACCAGGCAACGCCGTCCATACCGGCCCACTGGCCGTATTTGTTCCGGTTGCCCGCGCCCTCGCGGTAGCCGACTTCTCCCTGCGCGGCCGACACAAAGGCTGCGGCCGAGCCGTCCCCACCGCCTACCGTCACACCGTCCGCGCCGCCCGCGCTGCCAATATCGTCCGGCAGGCCGTATACGCTCACCGTGTCCGTTGTACCCGCCGCGCGCGGCTCGTCCAGCGCCTCGAGTTCCAGCTCCATCGTGTGTCCCGCGCCGCCGTAGTGGTGGGTGACGCGCGTCACCCTGTTCCGGCCGGACACGCCGAACGCGGGGCTGTTGAAATCCAGCACCACGCCGCTCGTCACCTCGTCGCAGCCCCATATCTCGCTGATGGTGCGCGTGCGCCCCACGCGGTCGAGCCGCGCGAGCAGGTTGCCTGCTATCTGCCGGAGCCGCGCGTCGCCCGGGTCGCCCGTCACGGTCTCCACATGCTGCAAAAAGCCGAACCGCTCCACGCTCGCGCCGTTCGACGCCTGCGCACCAATGTACGCCCTGCCGTCCTGCTCGGCGGCGATAACCACCGCGTTGCGCAGCTCCGCGATGCTGTCCTCGCCCGAAACCTGCCCCAGCGCCCAGGTGATGTCAAACGCCGCGAGATTGTCCGCGGGCTTGTGGTACGCCTTGACCGCCGCCGTGGGCAGCTCCCGCACGGTCAGCCCCTCGTCCGACACAAAATACTGGTACTGCCTGCCGGTCTCGGCCGCGCACGCCTCCAGTATCTCGCTGATGATGTCCGCGGGCGTGTCGCCCGTCCAGACCTGTGTGACTTTGGCAGGCAGGCTGCACACCTCGGCCACGCCCACGCCCGCCTTGGCGCAGGCGCGCCGGATCGCCTCGTCCGCCGCTATGCCGGACGCCTGCAGGATGATCGTACTCTTATTGAGGTACCAGCCGCGGTCGTAAGCGGTCGCGCTGCCGTCCAGCCCGACGCGCTCCACCTGTCCGGCAAACACGGTCCTGTCGTGGTTGACCAGGCGCAGCTTGTCGCCCGGCGTCACGAGGTTTTTCTCCACATAGCCGTCCCACGGCGCGGTGATCACGTCAAAGGACAGCTCCACGCTGAGCGCGTTCAGCTCGTCCACGGCCTGCAGGTTGCCCGCAAAGGCGGTGATGTCGCGCGCCTGCCCGCCGCGGTAGCGGATCAGACGATGCTCGTCTGCATATTCCTGTGCCATGCCGTCCCTCCCTTACACGACAAACCGGTACTCGGTGCAGCGGATGCTGTACGCAATGTCCCCATTGCGCCGCACGCTGAGGTCGAGCGCATCGACCGTGACAGGCGTATTCAGGCGGCACGCGCCGCCGCTGTCCAACACGATCATGCGGAACGGGATTTTACGCTCGCGCCCCCGCTGGAAGAACGCCACATAGTCCCAGCCGTTGTCGCTCGCCTCCGGCGGCATGAACGGGTAACGGCGGCCCACGGGGAAAATGCTCTCCCATGTATACTGCCGCAGCCCCAGCGTGCCGATCCGGCGGTAGTCGCGGCTCAGGCCCTCATAGGTTTCGTTGTGCTGCTCCGGCTCGGGCAGCGGAAAGTCCGGCGGCACATGCGGCAGCACCATGACCTCCTCGTTGTTGTTGAATGAAAGGATAACCTTATAAATATTTACCGCCTTCTTTCAAAAACCCCTTGACTTATACACACTAAATGTGTATAATAGAATCATAAGGAGGACACCTTATGAAAAGACGGGATTTGATAAAACTACTGGAACGTAACGGCTGGTGGCTGAAACGGGACGGCGGCAACCACGACATTTACACAAACGGCACCGATAACGAGCCGGTTTCCCGACAACGCGAAATCAAAGAAGCCGTTGCAAAAGCGATCATCAGGCGGCGGGGGCTGAAATAAAGCCCCGCCGCATATGCCGGAAGCAATACTGAAAGGAGAATTTTCACATGAAAAAGGTCTATCCTGTGATCTTCACGCCTTGCGAAGAGGGCGGCTATATGGTCACCGTGCCGGACTTCCCGCTCAATACGCAGGGGGAGGACATGGCCGAAGCCATCTTCATGGCGCGCGACGCAATCGGACTGATGGGCATTACCCTGCAGGACGACGGACAGCCGCTCCCTGAACCGTCCGCATTGTCTGCAGTGGAATGCGCCCCGGGCGAGATCGCCTCGCTGGTCGATGTAGACTTCGATGCCTACCGCCGCGCGCACGATAACCGCACGGTGCGCCGCAACGTCACCTTGCCCGCCTGGCTGGACGAAAAGGCGCGCCAGTCCGATCTGAACGTCAGCGCCGTCCTGCAGGCCGCGCTCAAACGCGAGCTGCAGGTCGAATAATCCTGCAAGCCCCTGCCGCCCCTCCCCGGGGCGGCTTTTGCTTTATACGTTATCCCACGCGCGGATAATCTTCCTCACAATGGTTTCTCCCAGCTCGTCCGCATACTGGCGGTTGCCGATCACGTTGCCCGCCACGGTGACGTTTACCGTCACCTGCGGCCCGCCCGCCATGCGCGCGGATACGTCGTGTGGGATGATCCGCGCGCCGCTCGGCAGGTTGATGATCTCGCCGCCGCGCTCGTTGACCCGCGTCAAACCGCCGCGCCAGTAGCTCGTGCCGAGCGCGTTGCCGCGCGGCTGGATGCGGGTCGCGCCGTCCAGCCAATCCAGGACGGAGGAGCCGATGCCTTTCGCGCCCTTATATAGCTGCCCCAGCAGCGGCACGCTCTCGATCTTATCGTCCAGCCAGGAGAAAAACGAGCCGACCGCGTCCTTTGCGCTGTCAAACGCGCCGACGATCGCATCCTTGATGCCGCCAAACACGTCCTTGATCTTTTGCCACAGGCCGGCGGCAAACTCCTTGACCTTGTCCCAGTTTGCGATCAGCAGCGCGCCCGCGGCCACCGCCGCCGCAATACCAAGCACAACGGGATTTGCGGAGATCAGCACGCCCGCTGTTTTGACAAAGCCCAGGAGCGTCTTGCCCGCGGTCACGACGCTGGAGGTAAACTGTATCACCTTCGTGATGCCCCACGCCGCGCCGATCGTTTTCAGTACGCGGATAATGGTGTCGCCGTTGTCCTGCACCCACGCGAACGCCTGGCCGCCCTTTTCCACTGCCCACGCGAACCGCTGGTCAAACTGCGTACTCAGCCCGTCCAGGTCCAGCCCCGCGACCCAGTCCGAAAACTGCGTCGCCTTGTCGTTCAGCCATTCCAGCGCCGAGCCTGCGCGAATGCTGCCGTCCGCCTGCGCGCCGAGCATTTCCCACAGCTTGTTTTTGGCCGTCGCGGAGGCATCGCCCAACTTGGCCGTGATCTCGCTCAACGTGGCCTGGTTACGGCGCGCATCGATGACCTGTTTGTTGTTCTGGTAGAACGCCTCCGCCGCGCTCTCATAGGTGCGCGCCAGCGTGTCCATAATCAGCTTGTTGCGCCCCGCTTCCGAGCCGCAAGCGGAGAGACGCTCGTTAAAATCGTCCTCCAGGATGCCCGCCCAGTTGAGCGCGTCGGCCAGCGTGCCGGTCACCTGCCCGACCTTGGCGGTCTCGTTCGCCGCCTCGATCAGCCCCTCAATGGGCAGGCTGTCGCCAAAGGTGCCGGAAACGCCCGCCGCGATCCGCGTCCAGGCGCCGACGTCCCGCTCGTTCTGCGCGAGCTTGGCGAGCAGCTGGCTCGCCTCGGCGGCGGTGTCCGTGTCGCCCAGGATCGCGTAAAAATTGCGGTAGCTTTTGCGCGCCGCGTCGGCCGAGAAGCCCGCCGCGTCAAAGGCGGTGTTCAGCTTGCCCTGCGCCACGCGGTATTCCTCGGTCGCGCCGTCCAGCGCCACAAAGGCGGCGGCAAGGCCGCCCACCGCCGCGCCCGCCGCAAGCGTGGACTTTTTCGCAAACTCCTGCATCGCGGAAACTGCCTTGTTCTTAAACGCAATCACTTTCCGCGTGGACTGGATCATGCTGTCATCGATTTTCGCGCCGCTCTTTTTCGCGTTCTGCGCGGCCTTGAGCAGCCCGCCGGACATGTTGTCGCGCAGGTTGAGGACGGTGTTGATGACCTTATTTTTCGCCATGCACGCCCTCCTTTTTCTCCTCCGCGGGGAACGCCGTTGCGATGCCCCATGCGGTCACCAGCCGCGTTTCCTCGTAATAGCGCGCCCGTCCGACCCGCAGCACCGCCCGATCGGCCAGGCTCATGCGCCGGACCTCCTCGGGCGTGATACCGCGCGGCGCGTAAAACGCCGCAAGGTCAAGCAGCGGGTCGCGCTCGATCAGTTTTTTGCGGCGGCCTCCAGCTGCTCGGCGCGGCTTTGCTCCCCGTCGCTGTCCGGCAGCAGGCCGATCCACCGCGCCAGCGCCGCGCCCAGCTTGTCGATCTCCCTGATATCCATCAGGCGGCGCACCGTGTCGTAAGGGTCGGTCACGCCGAGCGCCTCGTGCAGCGCTGGGTCCTGCAGATCGCGGCAGCAGTCATAAATCAGGGAAACGCTCACCGCAACCGAATCACGCGCGCCGCTGGCCTCGTTGATCGCCTCGACATAGTCCAGCTGGTCGGCCTGCGCGGGCTTGTGGAACAGCATGTCCACGCCGCCTACCGAAAACGTCTTGACCTCCAGCCGGTCCTTTTCTTTCTGCTCGGCCCGCGCCGCGAGCTGCTCCAGCAGTTTCTTGTCCATATGTCCTCCTTACAATGTCTCCAAAATTTCAAAGTTGCCGAACTTGAACGGCACCTCCTGCTCGGTCTTGGCCTTTTTCTCGAACTTGGCGAGCATAAACTCATCCACCGTGATATCGCTGTACGCCACGCGCTCGACCTTGTTCGTGCCTTTCTGTGTTTGCGCCGTGATAACCGTGATCTCCGGCATGATGCCCGTGCGGAACGCCTCGGCCATCTGCACCAGCACGTCGCTGTCGATCTTGAGCCACACGAGCGTCCCCTCGCCCAAGTAGCCGTTATAGATACGGTAGGTCGCGGGGTCGCCGCATACGTTTATGTCCTCAAAATCGCCGGTGACCTTTGCCTCCACGCTCTGCAGGGTGGTCAGCTTTTTGCCGTTCCACCAGGCCGTGCCGCCGTTTCCGTGCATCACACGGTTGGGGTTAAAATCAGGCATGTCTTACACCTCCTCAAAACAGGTTGATCGGGAAAATCAGGTCGGTCATGCTGCCGAGGATTTTCACGTCGCCCGCCAGATACACCGTGCGCTTGAACGGAGTTGCCTTGACGGTATCGTCGTCCCAGTCCGCGGCCTCGGCCTTGCCGCTCGCCACCCACGCGGCGCGCTGCGCTTCCACGTCGATGCTGGCGGCGTTGGCGTGGTCGGGGTCAAGGATGTTCTCGGCCGCAAGCTGCCGTAAATACGAGCTGTTGAGCGCCGCGATGAACAGCATCTGGTTGTCCCGCGTGTTGCGGTAGCTGCCGAGGTAGGTGCCGCGGAAAGTCGAGGTAATATCGTCCCGCATGAGATCCATTGCCTCGACGGTCTCGATAAACTGCATGTCCTCGGTTTTGGTTTTGCCGTCCAGCGTCGTCAGGCTGTTGATGCCCTGGCCAATGCGCACCGCGCCCTCCTCGTCGTTAAACAGGATAAACTTGCCCGCGCCGACCGCCGCGTCGTTGTCCGCAACCTCCTCCACCGCCGCAAGGTTGGAGCAGTGGTAGTTGGTGCAGCCGCGCTCGACGTTGCACACGGCCATGATTGCCAGCAGGCTCGGCAGGTATGCCTCGCCGTCCTGCTCGCCACGCGCGTCCGCAAAGGTGACGCTCCCGTTTACAAAATGCACCACGTGCATATCGTCCGGCAGGGGCGTCACGTTGTGTACAATGCACTTGTAGCTCCGGCTCCTGGCGGCCTGCGTCTTGACCCAGCTCGCCAGCGCCGCGCCGTCCTCGGCAGACTGGCCCGCGACCGCAAGCCATCCCGTCTTGACCGTGCGGCCGATCTCGGCCAGCGTGTCCGCCAGCGTGCCGGTGGTGTCCAAACGGAACACATGGCTCTGGTACGGCGCGAACGCCAGCATGTCGCCGATCGCCGCGTAGTTGTCCTCCGTGTACAGCGCCTCGTCCGCCTGCAGCGCAGACAGGTCTGCGTACTGTTTATGGGTAAAGGTCTTGTTGGTATCGTCTCGGACGATCAGCACCGCCACGCCGCGCGCGCTGCGCGCGATCAGGCTCGTTGCCTGCTGCCGGAACGTGACCTCGATTTTCGGCATGGTAATTGCCATATCAGGTTGTCAGCTCCTCCCCGTTGTAAATAAGTTCCTCCATCGGCTCGCCCTCCTCTGCGGCGGTCTCGACCCACGAGACGCTGAACTGGCACGCCAGCACGTCCTGCGAGCTGTCGCAGCTCGCGTCCTCGTCCAGCGGCAGCCAGATGCCGCCCGCCTCAAAGCCCCCGTCCAGCGCGGCGAGTAGCTGATCCGCCACCGCGTCGCACTCGTCGCGCGGGTGGTCCGTGTCTTTGGGATAATACCAGATGTCCACGTCCACCTCGCGCTCGCGCGCCCCGCCGCAGGCCGCGCCGCCGCTCACCGGCAGCACGTCGATGCGGAACGAGGGACGAGGCACCGGCTTGCGGGCATCCGTTTTCACAACCGGCGCGCGCGGTGCAATCTCCCGCACCAGCGCGGTCAGCGCCGCGCGAATGTCTTTGATCTTCATATCTTGCGGATCATCTCGTCGATCATCTCCTCGGCGTCCTTTTCATAGTCTGGCGCGAACGCCTCAAACGCTTTCTCAAAAACGCCCTTGCCGTCCTGGGCGGCTCCTCTGCTGCCGTCGCGCGCCTTGGGCGTCCAGCCGTCCTCTATCAGATGCGCGATAGGGTCGCCCGAATATACGCGGATGCGCAACGCGCCGTTTTTAGCGTGCAGCTTGCCGCGCTTGATGGATTTATGGTACTGCCCCGCCTCGCGGACATACCGCGGACGCTCCACCCGCACCTTGGGTACCTCTGCGCGCGCCCGTTGCGCGGTTTTGCGCCGCAGCCTGGTCCCCTGATCGCGCAGGAATTTCTTCTGCGCTTTACCTGCCTCCTTGGAGGACTGGATCAGCCGGTCCGTAAATTCGTCCAGCTCGGACAGGTCGATGCCATCACGCGCCATCCGCCTGCACCTCGCCCTGCACCATGCGGCAGAAGATCTCCAGCCAGCCGCGCCGGTTGTAGATGGGATACCAGTACAACACGTCCAGCCGCAGGCCGCGCACGACGAAATACATCCCGCGGCAAATTTCCGGCAGCGACGCCTCGCGGATGGTCACCTTGTGGGTAATCTCCGCGCGCTCGGCCTCGCCCGGCAAGTTCTCCGTGCGGCCGCTTGTGGGCGTCACATTCGCCCATATCGTGCGCAGCGGCTGGTACGCATAATCGGTCTCGTTGTTCTCGTCGGTCACGGGTGCGGCCCGATACACGGCCGCCCGTTCCCGCAGGTCACCCGCCTGTACCGCCATCGTCCGCACCTCCATAATTACATCGTAATTTGAGCTGGTTAAGCATCTGCCGCACCACGGGCGGCACGGTTTCCAGCGCCTGCTGGGGCGTGTCCGCGCCGCGCGCGTCGTACATCTGCAAGGTCATGGCCTGCACGATCAGGTCGTGCTGGGCGGGATTTACCTCCCGCCGCACGCCCGCGCCGCTCAGATAGGCGTCGTTCGCCTGCATCAGACCGGCGATCAGCTCGTCGTCCTCGTCATAGTCCACCTTCATGTATTTTTTGCAGGCGGCAAGGCGCTCGTCCGCCTCCTGCAGCACGGTATCCCTGTCAATCACGGGCTTTCCTCCTCTTCACTGGCGGGGTCGGTCAGCGAGATTTTCGCCGCCGCCACCGCATCCTCGTCGGTCGTCACCGCGTCCAGACGAGTGATCGCGCGCACCTCGGTCGAGTTGGTGTTCCAGGCGTTGCCGCCCACCGTGGTGGAGTCAAGCTGCATGGTCTGGCGGCGGAACAGCGTGCCGAAGCTCGCGAAATCGCCCACATAGAGCGGCGTGGTCGGCGTGTCCGCGTTCGGCAGCACCGCGTCGGACACCACATGCACCGCACGCCCGCCGATCATGTACTGGCTCGGCTGCACGGGGTTGGGCTGCAGCAGCGGACGGCCCTGCGCGTCCTCCAGCGTGTCGAGGAAATTAAATCCGGTCTGGTTGGTCAGGAACGACGCGCCGGACGCGATCATCGGGTCGAGCAGCGTGTTGACGATGGTCTTGATAGATTTGAGCGCGCCGGTCGGGGCAACCGCGGTCGCGCCAGCGTCCAGAGCCTTGAGCAGCGCCAGCAGCAGATTGTTTTCCGTGATTACGTCCTTTTTCGCCAGCCAGCGGGACAGGTACGCGATCAGGTTCTGGTCGGTGTCGTTCAGCAGGTCGTTGGATACCGGCACGATCAGCGCGTAGTCCTCCACTGTATACTTCACCTGCTCGAACGAGGGCTTGTCGTCGCGGGAGATGGTGCCCATTTCCGCGACTTTGGTAAATCCCTTGGTCGGCTGGGTGTCGTACACGCGCGAGCCGGTGTTGGTGGACACGGTCTCAACGTGGAACAGCGCGGAAAGCGGGTTCAGCGCGCGCTTGCGCTCGTTGATCGCGGTCTGGATGTCCTGCGGCACGATCAGGCCGCCGTCCGCAGGGGTACCCTCGGTCAGCGCGCCCTCGTTTAGCACCGCGCGCGTCACGATCTCCGCGTTTTCGAGAAAGCGGGTGCGGTCGCCGCGCGCCTGGGCGCGGATGCACTCGCAGAACGCATGGAGGCACTCGTTCGAGTTGACCGGCGTGCGCGGCGCGCCCGTCGGGTCCATGCCTGCGTTGCCCTCCGGCAGCCCCTCTTCAGCGTGCATGATTGCCTTAACGCGCGCGATCTCCGCGTCGATGGGCGCAAGCTCGGCCTGCGCCGCATCGAAAGCAGTCTGGTCGTTTGCGGTGTCAGCGGCTTTCATTTTATCCAGCACGGCCTTTTTCTTGGCCAGCAGGTCCAGCAGTTTCTTTTTCATTCCGTAAATCCTCCTTACAGCAGTTCGGTTAAATCCATTTCAGCCTCGGCCAGCGCGATCGCGCGGGCGCGGGCGGTGTTCCAATTGGACACCGGTTTGTCCATCTCCTCGGGGGCGGGCGGCGTGCCGCCGTCCGCGTGCGCCTCACGGTAGGCCGCGCGCAGCTTCTCAATATCCGGCGCGCCGCCCACAGCGTTAAATACGTTCATCGGGTTTACCGGCGTTCCCGCGCCCGCGCCGATGATCTCGTCCAGCAGTCCGGCGTCCAGCGCCTCCTGCGCGGTTAGGAACGTCTCGCGGTCCATCATGCGGCGCAGCGCGTCGCGGCTGGTCTTGCCCTTGACCTTGGTCTCATAGGCCGCGATGATCGAGCCGGTCACGGCCTCCAGCATCTGCACGCTCTCGCGGTGTACGATCTGATTGCCCTCGGTCCATGTGCTCGGCAGGTGGATCATCACCTGCCCTACCGGACTGGCCGCGGCCACATCCGCACCCGCCAGCACGACGGACGCCGCCGATCCGGCAAGGCTCTGCACCTCGGCGCGCGTCGGCACTGCCGCGCCGCGCAGCAGGGAGTACATTTCGAATCCCGCGTACACCGAGCCGCCGCCCGAGTTGATTTCCAGCACAAACTCCTCGCCCGCGGGATTGTCCGCAAGCGCCTGCCGGATATCGGACGGGCTGACCGCCGCCAGCCCGAACCAGCGGTAGATGGGCGCATCCTCGTCCGCACAGATCGTGCCTTTCAGGTTGTATCTCATTTGTTCTCACCGCCCTCCTTTGGTTCATTGCGGTTAATCGATAATTCTCGGAACAGATCAGCCGGAATATAGTTGCGCGAAGCGTAATGCTCATCGCCGCCCGCAATGTCCGGCATATCCTCCAGCGCGAGGATATTGTTAATGCTGTATGCGCCAATCTCGCGCATGCTCTTGAACCATGCGGCGCGCGCCGCCCAATCCCCGCGCAGCTCGCCCATCATGTTGCGCCGGAGCTGCAGGCCGCGCGCCTGCTCGCTGGCAAGCAGCAGCTTGTAGGTGTCCTCCTGCTCATGCTCGGCCACGATTGGGGAGAGCGTCCGCTGCATGTACTCGATCGCCGCCTGCACGTTGCTCGCGTAGGTCTGCTTACCCACGCCCAGCTTGTACAGCGGGATATTAAACAGCCGCCCCACGTCCTCAATGGACGCCGCCTTGCTCTCAATAAACTGCGCGTCGCGGTTGGAGGCCGTGACCGGCGTGTATTTCATGCCGAAATCCATGACCGCCGTGCGGAAAGCATTGTCCGCGCCCGTGTACAGGTTCTCCCACTCGCGCCGGATCGCGTCCTTAATGGAGATCGTCGTTCCGTCCGCCTGTTTGATATCCGGCTTGTTTGTCAGGTCGGTTTCCGTGTACAGAATGCCGGTCAGCTTCGCGCCGTTTTTATAAAAGCCGACCTCGTATTTCTGCGCCTGCAGCGCGGCCTCGATGGTTTCCGCGCCGCGCCGCAGATAGCTCACGCCCTCCAGCCCGTCGGTCGAGAACGCCTTGTAATGCAGCACATCGGCGGGCCAGAACTTGCGGTACTCGCCCGTGCGCGGGTTGGTGCCGACGTACCACAGCCGCCCGTTATCATCCAGATAGGGCTGCATATAGCCAGGCGCAATCGGGAGCAGCTCGGCCGGTGCGCCCCAGCGGTCCCGCCAGATCAGCGCATAGGCGTTGCCGTAGGCGATGCGGCGGCTTTCCATCAGCTTGTGGTAGTCAAAGGCCGTCATCGCCTCGGTCGGTCGGCTGGTCAGCAGGCGCAGCGCGGGGTGATCGGCCTGCCGCTCGCGCGTGCCGCTGTCCATCAGGTAGATGGGCATTTTCGCCACGCTGTCCGAGATGATCTCGATGCAGGCGTTCACCGCGGGCAGCTTCATGGCCTGCAGCTCTCTGCCGCCGAACAGCGGGCCGCCCGTGTTCCAGCCCGAGGGGTCGTCCAGCGTCAGCCTGCGCCCCTCGTTTTTAACGCGGCGCACCAGCTTTTCCATGATCACTCGCTGTCACCCCCCAACCGGACGAGCAGCACTGCGCCGCCGATCAGCGCCGCGCCTGTCGCCAGCAGTCCGGCCACCGGCGACACCAGCCACAGCGCCACCACGATGCACACCGCGCCGCAGGCGGCAAGCGCATCGGGCAGGTACTTCAATATGCTTTTCATTTCTATTCCTCCATGCCATCCAGCAGCACGCATTCGCCGGTCGTAGCGATGCCGATATGCACAAAAAACCGGGCGCGCGCCCGTTCGTCGCGGCCGTGCTCCTGTTCCCACACCTCCACCGCCTCGCGCCAGGTCATCAGGCGCGGCTCGCGGCCGCGCCCCTGTGTGATCGCGCGGATGTCCTCCAGCGCGGCGATGTAGTCCGGTCGTTTTCCGGCCATTGTCTCCCTCCTGTCTGTCACAGCGTCCATTTGCCGGTCGCAACCGCGTCGGCAAGGTCTGGCTTCGGCGCGAGCCTGCTCGCCGCAAACGCGATGATCCAGCTCACGGTAATGTCGATGCGCCCGCGTGAGCGCTTCTTGTTGGGGTGTATATTCTCATTACTGTCCGTATCGCACCGCACGTTTGCAAAGCACTGCCGCGCGGCCGTGTTGTGGACGTGCAGCATCTCATGCGTGCGGATGAGGTGTTCCATTTCTTTCATGGGTGGGCTGATGCTTTTCATGCTCTGCGGAATCTCCACGATCTGCGTCGGCCTGCCCGCCCCCGCGATCAGCGACATGAGCCGCTGGGTGATCGTGGTGGAAAGCCACGGGTCAAAGCCAACAATCCGCAGGTCGTAGTCTTTGGCGGCCTGCATGATGGTGTCGATCACGTCCTCATAATCGATCACATCGCCCTCGCAGCCGCGGAGAAAGCCCGCCCGTATCCAGTCGCGGTAGGGCGCGTGGTCCGCGCGCTCGCGCGCCTCGATGTCGTCCAGCGGTATCCAGCCTGTGAACAGCGCCACCCACTTGTCCAGCCCCTCCTGGGGCGGGAACAGCAGCGTAAACGCGGTAAGGTCCGTACTCTTGGAAAGGTCCCCGCCGCCGAAGCAGCGCTTACCGCGCAGCAGCTTCACCGCGTCGCGCCAGTGCGCGCACCCCTCGGGGTTCCATTGCGTCTTGTCGTAGATCGTGACCGGTATCCAGCCCACCGTATGCGTGGCAATCCACTGGTTGAGCCGCAGCCAGCGGAACAGCCGCTCCGCCGCCTCGCTGCGCTTGGCCTCCTGCGCCTCCGCGCGGATGGTACTGAGCTTCACCGTCCTGCCGATCGAGGGGTTGCAGCGCCGCCACAATGCCTCGTCGTAGATGTTGATATTCTTCAGCTCGTCCTCGTCCTCAATCAGGCCAAGGCCGTACACGATCGGCAGCCAGCGCGGGTCGTCCATATCGCCCTCGCGGGCGCGCCCCTCGCGGCACCGCAGGATGGACAGCGCCTTTTCGTGGACCTCCCAGCCGATGCTCTTCCGGTCCGGATCGTCGCCCGCCGTCGTCAGCACGATCCACACAGGCTGCTCGCGCGCGTCGCCTGCGCCGAACGTCATAACGTCCCACAGGTCGCGGTTCGGCTGCGCGTGCAGCTCGTCGAAAATGACGCAGGACGGCTTGTAGCCGTGCTTGCTGTATGCCTCCGAGGACAAAACCTTGAGCTTGGAGCCGCTCACCGTGTCGTAGATGGTCTTGGTGCTGTCCACAATACGGCTGCGCTTTTTCAACGCGGGCGAGTGCTCCACCATCCATTTCGCGGCCGCGTACACGATGCCCGCGTTATCGCGGTCCGCCGCGACGACATACACCTCGCCGTTGATTTCCCCGTCCGCGTACAGGTGGTACACGCCCAGCGCGGCGGCAAGCTCGGACTTGCCGTTTTTCTTGGCGATCTCCAGATAGAGGTACTGGTACCGCCGGATGTACAGTCCGGCGGGGTCCGCCCCGCCGCCCTCGGCCTCGATCAGCTGGCCGTAGAACTCGGTGACAGCGTCGCGCTGCCAGTCCATGAGCCGGAACGGCGCGCCGTTCGAGCAGGTCAAACACTCGATAAAATCACATACAAACGACGCCGCCTCGGCGTCAAACATCCGGCGCACCTCCTCCGCGTCCGCGTTCGGTGTTCAATTTGGACAAGGTGAATTGCCCCGCAGGGGCAAGAGAGGGTCCCCTGGGGGACACCGTCCCGCGCAGTTTATCATGCGGGCACTCCTGCACCCGCTCGACGCGGCGCAGCGCGCTCTCGCAAAAGCCGTACTTGTTGATCATTGGGCAAAGCAGGCTGCACATGATTCCGTTTTTCATGCCCTGCGCCGCCTTTCCGCCCGCTCGCGCAGCATTTCGGCCATCGGGTCGCCCGCCGCCTCGTCCTCGGGCGGCTTCGGCACCACCAGACGGCACCGGCTGGAGATCGTCAGGCCCAGCGCGGCCGCCGCGCGGTCGCACTGGTTGAAATACCGCGTCTGCGTTTTGGACAGGTCCTCCAGCAGCGAGATCGCCTGATTTGCGATCGCGCGGTTGACCTGCTCGGTGACCGCCAGGTACGCCTGCTCTGCCAGCAGGTAGCGCGCCAGGCAGTCGTAATCGATCTCCGCTAAAATGCCGATCTCGATGAGCTGCTTTGCCAGCGCGCGGAACTTTTTGTGCAGGCTCTCCGGCAGGTAGGCCGGTGGCTTCACCCGCTTGCTTTTGGGCGGCGGCGCTTTCACCTCGGCCGCGCGCCGCGCCTCGGTCTCGGCTTTGGTCAGGTGCTTGTTTCCCTTGTATTCCAGCAGGTCAATCGGCTGTCTCGGTCCCGCCATCGGCCGCACCTCCCTCCAGCAGCACGGCCTTGCGGCCGGTCATTTCCTCCCACCGCCGGATGATCACATCGCAGTTATGCGGGGACAGCTCCATCGCCCTGCACCTGCGGCCATAGGTCTCGGCGGCAAGCACCGCCGTACCCGAGCCGCAGAACGGGTCCAGCACAAGCTCGCCCTTTTTCGTACTGTTCCGTATCTGCCGCGCGAACAACTCCACCGGCTTCATCGTCGGATGCTCCGCGCTCGCTTGCGGCCTGTCGCAGAAATACACCGTGCACTGCCCGTCCCCGCCGAACCAGCGGTGCGATGCGCGGCCGTCCCAGCCGTAAAGGCACGGCTCATATTGGCTGTTGTAGTCGCCGCGGCCGAGTACGAATTGGTTCTTGACCCATATCAGATGGTCGTGTACGTCGAGCTTTGCCGCCTTGCAGGCGGCGTGGAACTCATCCGTGCAGTTTGACGCATACCAGATGTAGAACGCCGCGCCCGGCTGCATCGCCGACCGCGCCGCCGTCAGCGCGTCGGTCAGAAAAGCTGAGAAGCGGCTGCTCGACATCGCATCGTTCTCAATACCCGCCCGCTCTGTTTTCTTGCTGTGGTAGTCGACGTTGTACGGCGGGTCGGTCAGCAGCAGCCACGCCCGCTCGTCCCGCATCAGCCGCCGCATGTCCTCCGGTCTGGTCGCGTCGCCGCACAGCAGGCGGTGGCTCCCCAGCTCCCACAGGTCGCCCCTCCTGCACTGGTCAATTTCTTGACCCCCGTCGGGCAGGTCGGGCGCGGCGTCCCGCGCCAGCGCGTCGGACAGCCGGTACTCCCCGAAGCCCGTCAGCTGCAGGTCAAACCCCGCGTCGAACAGCTCCTGCAGGCAGGCGTCGAGCAGGCCGTCGTCCCAATGGGATTTCTCAGCAAGGCGGTTTGATGCGATCATGTAGGCCTTACGCTGGGTAGGCGTCAGATGCTCCACATACACGCACGGCACGGCAGGCACGCACTCCGCAAGCGCCGCCTCCACCACCGCATGCCCCGCGATGATGTTCCGCTCCTGATCCACCAGCACCGGCGACACCACGCCGTACTCGCGCAGGCTGGCGCGCAGCTCGCGGATCTGCCGCTGGCTATGCACCCGCGGGTTTGCCGCGGACGGGATCAGCGCCGCAGGGTCGAGCAGCTCCAGTTTTGTTGTCGTTTCCATTCGATTCACCTCGTTTCCTCCCGCTATGGGGACACAGTTGACCATCGTTTTCCCGCCGTGGGGAGAAAATCCCACGCGGAGGGGGGCCTGCGGTCTTACGCACCCCGCCCCGAAACTTTTCCAGGGTGGGGGGATGTACGGGAAATCCACGGATTTCCCGCCAGGGTTCGGGCGCGTCAGGCCCGCGCCGCGCCTGTCCGAGCGTCCGGCCGGTCACCGGCGTTTCGTCCTCGCCTTTGCCCTGCTTTCGGCGGCGGTTTTGCGGCCGTGGCACGAGTGACAAAGGCTTTGCAGGTTCTCTGGGTCGATAAACTTCGACCAGTCGCCATCGTGCGGCACGACATGGTCCACGTCGGTGGCGTACACCCGCAGGCCGTGAGCAGCGCACTCTCGGCAGAACGGCTCGCGGGCAAGCTGCTCCGGCCGCAGGTCGTCAGTCCAGACCGGCAGGCTGTACCAGCGCCGCCAGCGGCGGCTGTCCTCGCTGCGCCGCTCCACGCGCGGCGGCCGGTGCCGCTCGCAGTAGCCGCCACGCACCAGCGCCGTGCATCCTGGGTGCAGGCAGGGACGCAGCGGCTTACTTGCCATAGTCCATCATGGCCGCCAGCGCCGCCGTGGTGCTGGCGATGATCTGGTTGATCGCCACGATGCGGCCGGTGAGCCGGTACCGGATCTCAAAGCGCGGCTCGGTCCGGCGCTGCTCCAGAAGTTCCAGCCGCCGCGCCCGCAGTGCGTCCAGGTTGGCCTCGTATTCCGGTATCATTTCGGCTATGGTTTTCACGCCGCTCCTCCTTTCGGGCAAATAAAAAGCGCCGACCGACCGCACCCCTCGCTTGGGGTTTGGTCAATCGGCGCTTGGCTCAAAGGCTCTTGGCTCTGGTGGGATATTTACTTTCAGCTCGTGCTTACATGCCCTGCACTTGTGCGGCAAATTGTGCGCTGTAGTGTCCGGCTCAACCGGAAACAGTTTCTTGCCGCAATACGGGCAGCAGTACCATCCGTTTTTGATCATGGCAACTCTTTATCTCCTATTATACGCTGTTTTTCGGGTTTGTCGAGGTGGTCGCGGCTTTTTCTCCATGCCTGTGTGAGATGTTAATGGGCATTCCAAGCCAGCAACAACGCGCGTGCGTGCGCGTTGTTTATATGGTTTCGGCTCCCGCCTTGGGAGCAGGTATTTAATGTACCGGCAGCTCGCCGTCTCATTCCGGCCGCCGCCCTCGTCCAGCACCTGCGCGCCAGGCGGCGCATCCACGCTTGCGCCGTCGTCCACCCATTCATAAGTGGTGACCGGCTGCTCGAGGCCCCGCGAGCCGACGAACTGCTTTTTGCCATTGAGGCTGGCCTCCCGCCGCTCCTTGGTGAGGTAGCCCGCCCAGCCATCGTACCCGCGTTCGCGGATGTAACTCAGTTGGATGTCGTCTCCCCATATCCAGAGCGACTTAAACAGTTCGAGGTCGCCGCCGACCGCATTCAGGATAATATGTGCGTGCGGCCGGTGGTCCCCGTGCCGCCCCTCCAGCACATAGATATATTTCAGGTCCGGCAGGCCGCGCGCTTTCCGGTAGGCGCGGAGCTGCGCAAACACCTTGCCGAGCCGCCGCCGCGTGACCTCTGCGCTCTCTGGCAGATCCGCGTCACGGTATGTCGCGGTGATCATCAGGTCCTCCGGATCGAAATTGGCAGCCATCAGCATTTCCAATTTGCGCTGGGCGTTATTGCAGTTGGTGCGCGCGATCTGCTCCGCTGTCACCTCGCGGATACGCTTGCGCTCCTCTTTGCTGGCGTTCGGCCGCGGCACTGTGTAGGCGATGTCCCACACCAGCCGACCCGCGCGCGTTGTTTTGCGTCGTTTCATTTGCCCTCCGTGTTCAAATCGGACACTAAAACGGGTTCAGGGAGGCCGCAGCCTGCCTCCCCTCGTTTTTATGATTTTTCAGAATATCCGCAAATTTCGAGTTTGTCAATCTTTTAATGATCTTTTTTACAATTCATCGTCTGACCAGCGTCCCAAAATATGCACTTTGCCACTCCAAAACCAGCGGAACAGTCCCATAAACAGGAGGTTTGCCGCCCTGCTCCACTCGGCATGCACCTCGCCGCAGTTCCGGCAGATGCGGACGCGGAAAACGGGCAGCATCACATAGCCGGTATAATAGCCCTGCCGGTTGTAATGCGTGCAGCAGTCCAGGTCTTTATTCATCGCTTTTAACCCCCATCAGTTTACGCCACACCCGATCAGCAGCACGCGCTCTGGAAAGCGCTGCATCAGCCTGCTCCAGCGTTTTGGGTGGGATATCTTTAATTGCTTCCCCTCACAGCGTCGTAGCAGATCAATATACTGTTCGGTCGCGACGCGCTGCTCGGCCAGCAGTGCGTTTGCCTTTTCGATCCGGTCACTTTCGCGTTTATATTCGAGGTCGTTCAGTGCAAGCCGCAGCTCCCGCTCTGAGAGCGCATACTGGCACATTCTCCGTATCACCCAAATCAATTCGGGTTTAGAGCATTTTTCCAGTTTCACTTTTTTTCTCGTTCTGGTCATCAGGCATTCTCCTTTCCCTCCTTTGGTCCGCGCCATTGCGGGAGGCACTGTTTTGTCCCGCGCCTCACCTCCGCAACGTCGGCAGCGGGGAGGGCAGACAGCATGGCTTCTATTTCATTGCTGTCGTAGTTGCCACATTTAAGAACAATCATGCAGCCGTCGTTGCCGTCGTTTTCTGGGTCTATTGCCCAAAATAGATCGATTGCATCCTCTCGCTTGATGTATTCAGCCATCCTGCTCCCTCCGTAGTGCGGCCTCGGCTTCCTCGCGGGTCAGAAAGACGGATTTTCCCAGTGCGGAAATTTCAAATCCATTCAGATTGGAATAAATTCCATCAATCAAATTCCACCCTACCAAGACAGAGCAATAAGAAATATGGACTGAAATAACCTCGTATGTGGAAACAAAACCCCGCTTGTTTGGCTCATACACTTTTTCCCCAAGAAGCCTGTCTGCCTGGGCCAGTTCGCGGAGGCGGTCAGGTGTTATACCAAGGGCTTGTCCAGCCAGCTTCAAAACGGCATCCTCATTAAATGCCCGTTTGAAGTCCTCCGGCTCCAGCCCCGTGTCCTCGTAGGTGGCGAGGCGGTCAACGATTTTGTCCAAGATGCCACAGTCACCACAATTAAGCGTTTCGCAATTC
>NZ_JAOQJE010000004.1:21092-72029 GCF_025567315.1 Agathobaculum ammoniilyticum | reverse complement strand
GAGTTTGCGGACAAGTTCAACCGCTTCTTTTGCCCGTTCTTCTCCGCATACAGGGGTAAAATTACAGAGGATGCCAAAGCATACTGCGTTTATGTCCAGCTTCTCAATGTCCATCAGGTGTCCTCCCCTTTATTCATACCATAAAGCGCAGCGTTTACAAAGCCGGAAACCTCGCCAGGGTCAAACACCTGTTTGCATTCAGGGCAAACAGGCCACATGCCTTGCCGGTATTTGCGGGTAATGTCCTGCACCCCACGCAACCGAATGATTTTCCGTTCTTCTTCCCTCCAGAATTTCAGCCGTTCTTTCTCCCGAGCTGTGTCCTTTGCGATTTGCTCCCACCGCTGGGCAATTTCGAACAGCACTGCCCATGGGTCTAAGATTGCGCCGCACTCTTCACAGGAAACAATGTGATTTGTTTCGTCTATGACGTAGGTAGGATTTTTGCACTGGCATATTTTCTGACGGTTTCGCTCGATAATCGCGGGAAAAATATTGATAATTTTCTGTTCATTATCTTCTATCATTCGGCGACCTCCTTTCCCTCCGTCGGGCATATACCGCCCCACTGTTCGGCCATAGCACGGGCGATGCCTGGAAATGTTTTTGCACGTAGTTTTGGATCCCGTTTTGACCTCAGTAAATACCTGTCTTTTAATGTAGGGGCTCTTCTTGCTGATGTGCTGCCCACCCACAATCCTTCCGGAATAACAATATCCGTTGCCATCAACGGCGGTAATCCCTTCAGCCAGAGACATGTTCGTTTTCTCCATGCATGTCCGAACATATACGGCTCTATTATCTGCGAATACGGCGGCAGCCCATATCTTTTCAGGGGTACGGGGTTCTCCACTGCGATCTTGGAACAATCCGCATTAAGGAAAGCGAGGAAAAATTCTTTTGCAACTCTTCCTTTTGCGTCTCTGTCCTCGTCTTTTATCGTGTGGTCTGCGGCATACAGACGCACTGCTCCGGCCGCTGTCAAATAAGTACAGGGCGGGAAAGCCAGAATCATATCCCACTGCATTTTCAGCAGTTCCAGCGCATCGCATTGGAGATGCCACTCCGGATGCCCGCCGCTGCACGGCTCAATATCGCAGCTGTACGCCTCATGCCCCAGCGCCCGAAACGCCTTGCAGACCTCCTGCGATTCTTCGCAGGCTACCAGTACTTTCATGCCTCTCCCTCTGGCGGGCGGCGGTAGTAATCTTCGTTTACTTTCGACCGAATGCACCATGCGCACGGCGGATAGTCGTCATTTTTGATGTAATAGCATCCCTCGCACGTCAACGGCTCGTTCGGCGGGGTGGTTTCGGCCAAACTCGCTATCTCTTCAAATGATTTTGAGTAATCCGGCTTTTCCAGCGTGTATCCGGCGGCGAATATTTCTATCAGTTGCTCCACTGTAAAGCCTGTTATGATCTGGAGTTTTGTGTAAAGCTCATCAAGCGCTCTCGCTCGATTTACCCACTCGTTCGGCGGGGTGAGGGTGGGCGCTTGAACCACTCTCTGCATCACCCGCCGCAGAACCGATTTTTCCGTCTCGTCCTCGGTGTCGTTGTACCAGGACACGAGATCATTGTTTAGTGTATATGCATCAATCGGTCTTGCCATCTTTCAGCCCCTCCCTGTTTTCGGCGGCAGTGCGGCAGACCACCACGGGCTGCGGCATAACTTTCGGTAGCCAACCACAACGGCCGTTACAATCCTTTGGACAGGCGATGCAGCACGCGTAAGGCTCATCGCAGCACTGCGCTGCTCCGCATACGCCGTATTTGCTCAGCCCCGTCACGCACACATGGCTGTTTACATTGACCTGCGGCGGCTCGGCCGCCGCCTGCTCCATCCCCTGCGCCAGCTCCCGCAGCGGCGCGCCCTCTGGATTGCCGAACAGCAGTTCCTGCGGATCAATGCCGATCTGCTCAGCAAGGGCAAACGTATCAGCCAGGTCCAGCGCTCGATACGCAAATGGATCATCTGTAAAAACCCAACCGACGCGATAGCAGAGCGGCTCGTCCAGCTCGTTCGGCGCCGTGACGCCGTACTGCGCCAGCATTGCACGCATATGCTGCCGCACCGCAGCCAGCGGCGACGCCTCAAACGCGTCGATCTCACGCTCGTGCTCCTCCTGCCGCGCCTCGGCCTCGGCATGCGCGCGGTTCGCCTTGCTTACTTTGCCGCATACCCACTCGCAGCTCTCAGACCGCTCGCAGTCGTGACAGCAGCCAGGGCATTCGCCGCGCTTTACCGCCGCCGCGCGTTTATCCGTGCTCACACATGGTTCAGGGGATCTCTCGGCCGGACAGGTCAGCGGGGCGAAGCCCGCTGCGTCTGCCTTTTTGTGCGCCCTGACCTTTTTTGCGTCGAGGCGCCACAATCTGTCCTGATATACCCCGCGCAGTTGTTCCTGCAGTCGCTCGTCGCAGCCCTGCAGCTCATACGCCACAGCCTCGTTGATGTGCGCCTTTTTGTAGTCAGCTTTCCAGGCAGCGATCAGGTGGTTATCAATCGCCTTTGCCCGCGCAAGCGCGGCCTCACTCACCTGCAGCACGCCCGCGACATATTCCCGCAGTTTGCCGGGCAGTTCCACCACCCCGCGCTGTTTGAGATCAACCAGCGCCGCCTCGATCTCCCTTGCCGCGCCTGCGACCTCGCTGCCGGTCAGGCCCGCGCCGCCGCGCGCCATTGTATTGGTCCAGTGCAGGATCAGCGTGCGCCGCGACGGGTCGAGGTCTGCGGCCAGCACGATGCAGGGCGCGGTTTTGCGGCCCAGCAGGGCCAGCGCATTCCGGCGGCGATGCCCTGCAATCAGCAGATACCGCTCGCCATTTGCCTGCACGACCAGCGGCTGCTGCAGGCCGACCACCTGGATGCTCTCTGCCAGCTCGTCAATGTTCCGCTGGTCGTAGCGGTTATCCTCATTCTCATCAATCGCGGCCAGCGGGATGTCATGCACCTGCATGGGGTTCGAATCGGACACCGCCGCGCCCAGCAGCGCGCCTACGTCAAGCCGTTTCGCCATCGTCCACACCTCCCAGGTACTCCCGCACCCATGCGCGGTAATCCCGTGCCGCGCCCGAGGTGGGCGACCATTGGCAGATCGGCTCGCCTCCCAAAACCGACTTATCTACCGGCCGCGACAGCCGGATATGGCTGTTAAACACACGCTGCCCGCTGTTTTTCCGCAGCCAGTCCTCCACCCCGATTATGTCCGGATCGTTGTACCACATGGTCAGCAGCACGCCCGCGATCCGCACCGACGGGCTGACGCGCCGCACGCTTTCTACCTGCCGCGTCAGCTCGGCCATGCCGTCGATCTCAAAGCCGCCCGGCTTGAGCGGGATCACAATATCCGTGCTCGCCGCGATCGCTGAGATGGACGCGAGCGAGAACGCGGGCGGGCAGTCTATAATGATATAATCATATGCGTCGTCCTCGATCACCGCGTCGCGCAGATCGGTGAGCGCACGCAGCGCACGCTCGCGCGGCGTCCCGCCATGCACGTCGTCCGGCAGGCTGCCGTCGAGGTCGAGCGCCGCCAGCGACATGTCCGCGGGGATCACATCCAGCCCGCGGTAAATCGTGTGCTGGATCAGGTCTGTGTAACAGGCCGCCATGCCCTCAAACAGGTCCGCGAGGCTGCCTGGCTCGGCCGGTATCCGGTAAAATTTCGACGCGTTGCCCTGATGGTCCGCGTCGATCAGCAGCACCCGCCCGCCGTATTCGGTCGCCAGGATCGCCGCCAGATTCACGGCGGTAACGGTCTTGCCGACGCCGCCTTTCAGATTGACAACGGAAATTGTTTTCATTCCCCGAACGCCTCCTCAGACCATTCCTGTATTTTGCCTTGTTGTATGGCGCGTCCGATAATATCAAGCAATTCGTCGCCCGCCCCTTTTTCGGTCGATTCATATGCCTCATAGATGCGTGCAAGTATGGACAGCACCTCGGTCAGCATATTTACCCCTTGCCCGTATATTTCCAACGCTACTGTACCATCGTTGACTTCCACTCTGATCATTTCATTTGTCCTTTCTTCGGTGCATTCCCGCGAACTTCTCGACGATCTCCGCCGCGATGCCGAGCGCGCGGGCGGTGCGCAGGTAGTCCCCTGCAAATTCCGGCTCGCATACCCTGCTCATTGCCAGCACGCGGCGGCGCTCAAAGCGCAGGATTTTGATTACTTCACGCAGGTTCATCGTCGTCCTCCTCCGGCGCGTCCGCGATCATGCGGGCGCAGCTCGGGCAGGTGTTCCAGCCGTTTTCATGCGGTCCGGCCGCCTCAAACCGCGCGATATGCCCGCATTCCCCGCACTGGTAAACATTGTGCTCCCTGTCAATCAGCCTGTACTGCACCGGCCCGAGATCGCCGTCCAGATACGATGCCGCCACACGCGGCGAATCGCATACATCCTCGTAGTCCTTGAGCTTGCACAGCGGGCCGTACAGTGCCTGCGGCACCTCGCCCCATTCTACGCCCTTAACGCCCCATACCCCGTCTGGGGTTTTCCATGTCAGTCGTCCCATTTTGCTCCTCCGTTTCCTATGCGCTTTCTATTTCCTGCTGCCCGCGGTGGCTTTTCTCCACGCGCGCCACATGGCGCGCGGCGGCGAGCTGCCCGTCCATATACTCGGCAAAAAGCTGGTGCTGGCCGTCAAACGACAGCGAAAACTCGCCCAGCCGCCCCTCTTTGTTTTTCAGCACACGCAGTTTGCGGTCGTCCGCAGGCGCGTCCTCGTCCGGATCGAGATACAGCGCCAGCACTGCGTCCGCGTCCTGCTCGATCTGGCCGGATTCGCGCAGGTCGGTCAGCGTGGGCGCGGCATCCGCGCGGCTGGCCGCGGCGCGGGAAAACTGGCTGAGCGCCACAACCAGGATGCCGTGCTCCTGCGCCATCGTGTGCAGGTCGAGCGAAATATTGGTCACCTGCTCGAACCGGTCGCGCCCGCGCCCGCGCAGCTCCTGCAGGTAATCGATGAACACGATCCGCTGCCGCCGCGCCAGCGCGGTGGTCAGGATATCCTGCACGCCCCAGCCCGGCGCATGGACCAGCTCCAGATCGGTCGCGGTGACCTCCTTTTTCCACGTCGCCGCCCGCTGCCATTCCTCGTCGGTCATTTCGCGCCGGTTGATGCGCGCAAAATCGATGATGCAGCGGTTCGCCACCAGGCGGTTGGTCAGCTTTGCGGGGCTGGTCTCCAGACTGTAAAAGCCGACCCGCTCCTGCTGCCCCATGTGCGCCGCCATCTGCAGCGCCAGCGCGGTTTTGCCCGCCGAGGGCCGCCCCGCCAGCACCACAAAATCCCCGTGATCCGAGTACAGCCGCCGGTCCAGCTTGTCCAGCCCGTAGCTGATAAATTTCCGCTTTTCCCCCTGCTCGGTGAAAAACTGCAGCAGCGCCTGGTCCATCGTCACGACCCGCGTCCGGTTTTTCTCGCTGAGTATTTCGCCCGCCTGCCCGATCAGCTCGCGCGCCTGCGTGCTTGTCCGCACCCCTGCAAGCTGCTCTGCGAGCGCCCGCAGCCGCCGCACCCGCGTCTGCTCCTGCATAGCGGCTATATACGTTTTCCAGCCGAACGCCGTCGGCGTGATATCCATGCACTGCAGCAGCAGGTTGTTATACTCCGCGCCGCAGACGCCGCGAATGGTTACCGCGTCCACCGGCCGTCCCGCCGTAAACAACCGCACCGCCGCCTGATACACCGTGCGCAGCTCGGGGATGCTGAAATCCTCCGCCCGTGTCAGGCTGATCAGCTCGCCCACGATCGACGGGTCCACCAGCAGGCAGCCGATCACGCTGTATTCCGCGTCCAGCGTTGCCTTTTCTACCATTGCTCGTATCCTCCGTTCTGACGGTGCGGTGCAGGCGCGGCGCTGCCGCCGTACTTGCCCTCCAGCACCTTGACCAGGTTATTTTCGCTCATGAGCCAGTCGAAATCTGCCCGCCAGCCCCGGTCGTTGCTGCCCGTGCAAAAGCTGCTTGCCTGCGCGCGGTAAAATACATCGATCAGCTGCTCGGACGTATAGCCGGTTGCGTAAAGACGGCGCACCGCTTTCGCCCGTTTCTCCGTCAGCTTGACCGCCTGCGGCATACCGGTGCAGATCGTGTTATACCGCTCCATCAGTTCCAGCGGTTTGATATTTCCGTCCGGCTTTTCCTCTTCTTCTTTTAACTGTGTATTTAACTGTTCCTTATACATTTCACCGTTTGGTGCCAAGTCGTCACCGTTTGGGGACGGGGTGCTGTCACCGTTTGGGGACAGCTCGCGACAAAACGGGGAAATGGGCAATTTACTCTCATCGAGCGAATAAAACAGCGTCCGGTCATGGCTGTCTCGGTTGTAATTTGCCGTCAGCACGACCCCGGTGTCTTTCAGTTTTTTGACGATGCGCTCGATCTGCCGCTTGCTCCACCAGGGAAACAGCCTTTCCATTGCACGGATGCTGTTATATGTCCAGTACCGGCCGTCATGGAAATGGCGGTCGTTGGCTTCGTTTTTTGCGATCCAAAATTGAAGCATGGCGATAAAGACCGCCTCATCCACGCCATACATGGCAGCGATCCGGCCGTCGAAATGATAAGTCATCCTTTACCGCCCCCTCCCCCTGTCAGCACGCGCAGCGCCTGCACGATCGCAGCGGCGCGCGTAAGCAGAGCCTCCAGCTCGGCCAGCGCTGCATTTGCGTCCGGCAACGCAGGCGGCTCCGCTTTATCCGCTGTGGCCTCGGAGGCATGCGGAGACAGGGCCGGACTGCTCCGGTCCTTATCCCCCGCGCGCGGCGGCAGACGGCCCGCCGCGACCAGGTTGTCGATTTTGCGGCGGGTACGCTCGACCGTTGCACCGACTGCATCGGCAAGCTGCACATAATCGCGGGTCCCCTCTGTCCATAGCTCAATCAGCCGCGCGGTCTGCTCGGCCGTCCAGCGCTCCCTTTTTCCCTCCCGTCCGTGCGGGACAGAGGCGGGAGCCGCCGCTTGCACAGCGCGCCGCGCTGTCAGTCGTTCGGCCAGCAGGGCCTCGGTGACTTTCACCGCCGCCCCCTCCTCTCCAGCGCACGGCCGAGCAGCCGGTCCATACAAATCCCGAGCGCCAGATACAGGCACCCTATCCCCAGCATCATCAACAGCCAATTTGTAACCATCGTTTATTCCTCCGTTTCCCCTGCGCCGCCTCTTGACAGCGCAGGGTTTTTGTTTTATCCTGTAAGTAGCTTTTATTTCTTTGCGCTCAGTCGCGGTTGCCGCCGCCCTGGGCGCTTTCCTTTTGCTGCTTTGCCAATTCAGCCCGCATAAATATGTTCGCAGCCACCTCTTTCATGCGGTCAACACACCTCTGGTGTTCTTCTGCGTTGGACTTGGGTACCGTATTCTCGTCGTCATAGATCCGGCACACTGCCTTACGGCCGCTGGCGAGCGTGAACGCCTGCTCCATAACCAGCCTGCGGTTTTTGCTTTCCATAGGCACACCTCCTCGGGGTATTGTATTCATCAGTGCTTGTTCATCTTTCCACCTGCGTTTCCCCCGCTATTGAGGCCATCTCTGCCAGATACGCACGGCGCAGCATGCGCCGCTGTATCGCCTGATAGCGTGGGTATTCCGCATCATCGATTTTCCGGTCCAACGCGATCCGCGCCAGATCATGCGCGTCGCGCCGCTCCTGCTCGTAGTCCTCGGCCTCCAGCCCTACCTCCAGCGCAAGCTGCTGCAGCTCAACGTTGCTTTCCGGCCTGTGCCATACGCAGCCCAGCGGGCAGCGGTTGCAATAGTACCCCCGCAGCCAGGGCGCGCGGTAGGCCGCCGCCATCTGCGCCGCCTTTTCCGGTGACGGCTCACGACTGGCCTGCTCAATGTCCTGCAGGCAGCGCACCGACCAGCCTAACCGCTCCGCTGCGGCTTCCTGCGTCAAACCCGCACCCTCACGGGCAGTTTGGTAAATATTCTGGTAGTTTTGCATCGTGGTGCTTCCCTCCTTTTCGTGGTATAATGCAAGGCATAAAGTCACCCCGCCTTATTTTCAAAACCGCCGAAGTCGGGCGGCGTTTCCAGCCGGAGACGGATATAGTCCACCAGCGCGATCGTCTGCAGGTGCGTCAGCCCCGCGGTTCTCGCCTGCTCCAGCAACGCGCCCGCAGCAGATGCTATCTTGTCGCGCCCTGCCGCGTCCAGCAGCGCATTGCGTTCTGCGTGGGATAGCTCCAGTTTCATGCCGCGCACCTGCCTCTCCAGAAAGAGAGTTCCTCCTCCATGAGATCTGGTTTATCCGTGATCAAAGACACCATTTTCAACATAACCAGCGCTTCTTCATCAGGTATATTCTCAAGAATATCGGCTATTCCCTGCATGATTTCAAACATATCTTTCGAGGGATATGTGTCCCCGCCAAACCGTTCGACTATCTCCATCTCGACTGCTCTCTCTGCGATTTCCCAGCCGCACAGCAGGTCATAAAGGTCGTACATTTCCTTGGGATGCGCGTAGCAAACGCCCAGCGCGTATTCTTTCATTGCACTCATAATTCCTATCCTTTCTTTTCCAGCAGATATGCGAGGATATCAGGCAGGACCGCTAAAGACTGCGGTTCTCGGTTTTTCATCGTTTCGATGGTAAATTGATGTAATTCGTCGATAAGTTGTTTCTTCTGCGTGTCAGATAGCAACGGCCTGTAATAATACTCCATTTTGTATGGGGGTGTTAGAATATTTCCGTACTCAAGCTTGCTTACACGCTCCTCCAGTTCGTTGATTCGTCGCATTTACCCCGCCTCCTTTTCCGGCTCGGCTGCATACAGGTCATCGATAGTACAGCCGAACACATACGCGAGTCGTTTTGCCTTTTCAAGAGAGGGTGTAACAACGCCACGTTCCCACTGACTAATTGCTGTCTGATTTACATTCACCCTCTCCGCTAACTCTGCTTGTGAAATCCCCAAGCTCTTTCTTTTTTCTTTGATGCAAAGCATATTCCCCCTCCTTTCTGTAGTAGTTTTCTACTGTACGCACACTATAACATTAGTTTTCTATTTTGTCAAGCAGTTTTCTACTATTTTTTTGCAAGTATTGATTTTTAGTAGTATTACTGTTAATATTGATACATCAGGACAAGGAGGCCACCCCGTGAATCGAATAAAAGAATTGCGGCAAAATGCCAAATTGTCGCAAAAAGAGTTGGCAGATCTAATTGGTGTTAATCAAACGGCAGTAAGCCAATGGGAACGTGGTATTACCTCGCCAAAATATTCTCAAGTTCAGAATTTATGCGAGGTGTTTGATGTTTCAGACGCCTATTTGTTAGGTATGATCAATAAAAAAAAGCCGCTCACCTCTGAGGTGAGCGACCTAACGCAGAAGCAGATTAAGATTTTGGAAATGATGGATCAGATGACACCGGAACAGCAAGACGAGATGATTCGGCAGGCAGAATACCAATTATGGATGCAGCAACACAGAAAAGGCGATCAATAGTCTCTGAATCAGCTACTCGCATTATTTCCAGCATGCGCTGTTGTTGTAGTGTCATTAGATCGCCCTCCCAAAATCGAACAACCGTTTGTATTTAGAATAATACACCGTATCTTGTTCGATTGCAAGAGGGGTTTCAATATATTGTATTATTTTCACAAATTTTAGGTGTCCAATTTGGACATTGAAAAAAATAGTCAGGGGGATAACTACAATGGATTTTATTGATCAGGTAAAGCAGTTTTCTAAGCGTGTTGATTCTCTCAAAGATGCAGTTGCTACTGAGGAGGCCACAAAAACCTCTCTGATCATGCCATTCTTTTCTATGTTGGGATATGATATTTTCAATCCACAAGAATTTGTCCCTGAATACACAGCGGATGTCGGCATTAAAAAAGGCGAAAAAGTAGACTATGCAATTATTATGAATGCTGAGCCTGTTATTTTGATTGAGTGCAAGTCTGCGTCTGAAAATTTAGAAAAGCACGATTCACAGTTGTTCCGCTATTTTGGTACGACTTCGGCTAAATTCGCTATTCTTACAAATGGCATTATTTATCGTTTTTATACTGACCTTGAAGATGCCAACCGTATGGATGAAACTCCGTTTCTCGAAGTCAATATGCTGGATGTAAAGGATAATCAAGTCCCTGAGTTAAAAAAGTTCTGCAAATCAGTATTTGATATCGATACTATTTTTGATACTGCATCTCGTCTTAAATACGCGAATGAATTTCGTGGTATCCTTAATGCCCAGCTTGATTCCCCATCAGATGATTTTGTTCGTCTGTTCTTACAGGATGTTTACGCTGGGCCTAAGACGCAGGCCGTTATTGAAAAGTTCCGGCCTATCGTAAAAAAATCTCTCAATGATTTCATTAGTGAAATGCTGAACGAAAAACTAAAGACCGCGCTCGGTTCCTCTGAACTCAGCCTCCCCGCCGAGCAGCAAAAGGACCATGACATGGAAAATACTGAAGATGCTCCCGTGGTAAAAAAGCCTGCTATTGTGACCACTGAGGAAGAACTTGAGGCATATTTTATTGTCAAAAATATGTTGAGTGACATTGTTTCCCATACTGATATCACCTATAAAGATACAGAATCGTATATCAATATTCTTTACAAGGGTAATACCCGTAAATGGATTTGCCGTTTACGTCTGACGGATAATCAGAAAACGTTGATTATCCCTGACGAAAGCAAAAAGGATATCAAATATCCCATGCAAGATATTTATGATCTAAATAACTATAAGGAGCAACTGTCAGAAGTCTTAAACCGCTACCTATAAGGAAGTACGCTATTACATATTCTCCATCCCAAGGAGGCCTCCCCATGACCAACGAAGAAAAGATTTTATCCCTGCTCGAAAAGCTCGACAACCGTGTGGATCAGCTTGACGCGCGTCAGGCACGCACCGAGACATTGCTCGAAAAGCATAGTGAAATGCTCGAAAAGCACGGCGAAATGCTTGACAGGCTCGACCGCCGTATGGACCAGCTCGACGAGCGGCAGACAAAAACCGAGATCATACTGGAAAACACCCTCGTCCCCCGCCTTGATGCGCTGGCCGAGGGACAGAAAGCGCTGATGGAAGCCCTCGCGCCGAAGTCCCGCGTGGAAGCGCTGGAGGAAGAAGTCGACCTGCTCAAAACCGTCGTCCGCTCGCTGTCCCGCGATATGGCCGAACTGAAAAAAGCGCAGTAACCCCATGCAGACCATAACCGAACACTGTTCCGTCGTGGTCTGCTGTTTTTTTAACCACCTAAACCGAACAAATGTTTCTTTTCTTTTTATTTTCCGTTTTCCATATACTGAAATCAGGTGATTCTATGGCATATTTAATCTATCTGCGCAAATCACGCATGGACATGGAAGCTGAAGCCCGCGGCGAGGGCGAAACGCTTGCCCGCCACCGTACCGCCCTGCTCGCGCTGGCGCGGCGTATGGGATTGGAGATCGGCGCAATATATGAGGAAATCGTCTCCGGTGAAACCATTGCCGCCCGTCCACAGATGCAGCGTCTGCTCTCCGAGGTCGAGGCTGGACAGTGGGAGGGCGTGCTGGTCATGGAAGTTGAGCGTCTCGCCCGCGGCGACAGCATCGACCAGGGCATTGTCTCGCAGGCGTTCAAATACTCCGGCACCAAGATTATCACCCCCGCCAAAACCTACGATCCGGCAAACGAGTTTGACGAGGAATATTTCGAGTTCGGACTGTTCATGTCCCGCCGCGAGTATAAGACGATCAAGCGCCGCATGGTGGCCGGACGCATTGCCTCGGTCAAAGAGGGCAAGTACATGGGCAAAACAGACCCTTATGGCTACTTTCGCGTCAAGGTGCCAAACGGTAAGGGCTACACGCTCAAACTAAACCCGCCGCAGGCCGCCATCGTCCGCGAGGTCTTCAACCTGCGTCTGCAGGGCGTGGGCTGCTATATGATTGCCCGTCGGCTGAATGCCCGTGGCGAACGCACCAGCGCGGGAATCGCATGGAGCGCGCAGTCGGTCCGCAACGTGCTGCGCAACTGCCTGTATGCGGGCTTTGTTACATGGGGCCATAAAGCGGCGCAGCCGGTCGTGCGGTCTGGCGTACTCACCAAGCCGCGCCGCTATGTCGCGGATTATGTCAAAGTCAAGGGGATGCACCCTGCGCTGGTCAGCGAGGCAGACTTCGACGCCGTACAACATCTGCTGGACAGCACACCAGGGCTGCCCCTGAAGAAAGGGCATGAGATCAAAAACCCGTTTGTCGGGCTGCTGTACTGCGGAAAATGCGGTCATGTGATTACCTATGGCGCAGCGGCGGCTGCCCCGCCCTGCACCGGCCGTTTGGACTGCCGCTGGGCAGCATGTGACAACGTCAGTTCGTTCTGTGCAGACGTTGAAGATGCCGTATTGCACGCCCTCCAGCTCTGGCTGGCCGAGTACGAGGTAGACACCGACCAGCAGAACAGCGTCGGGCGCGAGCTGGACGACCGAGCCGCGCAGGCTCAAGACGAAATCCGTAGCATCCACACAGCCCAACGCAAACTGCGCACGCAGCTCGACCGAGCCGCCGAGCTGGTGGAACAGGAAATCTACACGCCGGAATATTTTGTTTCGCGGCGCAACCAGATCAATGCCCAGCTCACCGAGCTGGATCGGGCGCTGGCCAAGGCCAGTGAACGCGCACTGTGCATCGACCGCGAACGCCGAGCCTCCCCCTCCATGCTTCCCAAATTGCAGCACGTCCTGGAGGCATACCCCACCGCTCAGTCCGCACAGGAAAAAAACGACCTGCTCCGCACGGTTATTAGCCGTATCGTCTATCTGAAAAATGCCCCCGAGCGTAGCTTGGGTGATTCCACAATTTATGTCGAGATATCTCGAAAATTCGAATAAGATTTATATGTATCATAAATAAACTTATGAATGGGGATACGCCCTTTCCGAGCCTATGGCGGTCGCCCCCATCAACAAGATAGAGCCAGTCGTCCGGTTCGCCACCTCGGTCATCCCGCCCGCGAAAATCTTTATGGGCATTCCAAATTATGGTTACGACTGGTCTCTCCCCTATATAAAAGGACAGACGCGCGCACGGAGCCTCGGCAATGTTCAGGCGGTCGAGCAGGCGATCCAAGTCGGCGCGCCCATCCAATTCGACGAAACCGCCCAGTCGCCGCATTATAATTACTGGCGCGACCGTGCCGAGCACGAGGTCTGGTTCGAGGACGCCCGTTCGATCCGCACCAAGCTTGCGCTGGCCGGCGAATACCAGCTGCACGGCATCAGCATCTGGAATATCATGCGGTACTTTCCCCAGCTTTGGCTGGTGCTCAACAACCTCTATGAAATTGAAAAACTCCCATAAAATACGGGAAATCCGGCCGGAAAATTCCTTTTCCGGCCGGATTCTGCTGTATATATCCGTGGGCGGCAGCTATTTCCATTGCAAAACGGTTACAAAATGCGCTATACTTTGCCCCAGAGAGTAAAACAATCCAGTTTACTCTACGAAAACCAAGGAGGTATCCAAATATGCAGTTCAAGAAAATCGTACCGTTGGCGTTAGCGCTGACCATTTCGACTACCGCTGCGGCCGGCGCGGCCAATCTCGATATGAGCAAATTCTACAACCCCACCATATTCGCTTCCCAGTCCCAGCGCCAGCTGCTCCAGCGGTTGTGCGACCGCTTTGATATTTCGTTCTGCGGCCAGCAGGTCAACTGTCCGGTCGTAAAGCCTGACAACAAGCCGGAGCAGACGCCGGACGAAACGCCCGACCAACAGCCGGAGGAAACGCCGGAGCAGACACCGGAGGATACGCCGGGCGAAGAGCTTCCCGACCAGACACCGGACGACGAGCCGGAGAACCAGCCGGACGACCAGCCCGGCCAGCTTCCAGACAACAACCGTCCCGAGGGTACGCCGGACAATGATACCGAGCAGACGCCGGACGGCGATACCGGCTCCTCCCAGGGCAGCTTCGCCTCCCAGGTCGTCGCGCTGGTAAATGCGGAACGCGCCAAGGAGGGCCTGTCTCCCCTGACGATCGACGCCCGCGTGCAGCAGGCGGCGCAGGTGCGCGCACAGGAATCCGCGCAGTCCTTCTCGCACACCCGTCCCAACGGCTCCTCTTTTTCGACTGCGCTGACCGAGGCCGGCGTTTCCTACCGCGGCGCGGGTGAAAACATCGCCTACGGCCAGAGTACGCCGCAGGCGGTCGTCACCGCGTGGATGAACTCGTCCGGACACCGCGCGAATATCATGAGCAAGAACTTCACCACCATCGGCGTCGGCTACTCCGTGGTAGGCGGCACGCCGTACTGGGCTCAGTTGTTTACCTATTAATTTTATTTTTGCGCTTCCGGCACCGCCGGGTGAAAAAACAGGCCGCAAAGGGTGGCTATCAATAAGACAGTATGAGAACATTACTGGCATAGGGTAGCTGCCGTACAGGGTGCGACAAGAAAAATTGGTGATGCTTGGTTTTCACAACCAGGTATCGCCTTTTTCTGTCTTTAAAGAATTTTCATACTATGATTGGAGGAACAAACAATGCAGGAACTTACTTATATTCGTTGCGGTGATTACTATATTCCAAATATTCGCTTACCAGAGGAAAACAGACCTATTGGTTGTTGGGGACGTATGCACAGGGATTACATCAAGGAACATAATCCCATACGCTTCAATGATTTGTGCCTTAGCGGTGAACTGTGGACGTATCTGGCTGATTTGAACGAGCAGGCACAGAACCGTCTTGAACTTATCATCGAGCAGATGAAAGCTGCTGAGGGTGTGACAGAGAACATGAAGGCAACTGACCAAATGGCATGGGTTGGAGCTATGAACAGTATCCGCAACCGTGCAGAAGAAATTGTGAAACACGAATTGAGTTATAACTGATACCGCAGAGGATCTTGTGTTCAAGGTGGCACAAGTCCCTCTTTTTCTTTCAGAGTGGACGAAAAAACAAATTCATGCAAACCTATTGAAAAATTCACACTTTCGTGATATAATATTTATTAATGTAAGGAGGGATTCGCTATGGCTGTAACCTATAAAAAATTATTTCACTTATTGATTGATAAGGGTATGACTAATGCCGAGCTAATGGAGAAAGCAGGATTTAGTGCCAATATCATTACCCGTATCAAGCGTGATAATTATATTTCTCTCGATAGCATTGAGAAGATTTGCAAAACCCTCCACTGTGGAGTCGATGATATTTTGGAATTCAATTCAATTGGAGAGGAGGAAGAAAAACATGATTGATATTAACTCTCCACTTTATCCTATGGTCAATACCCTTTTTGAAGAAGATTGTCTTGAGTGCATGAAACGTATTCCTGACGCTTCTGTCGACATGATCCTTTGCGATCTTCCATATGGAATGACACAGAACAAATGGGATAGCTATATTCCCCTTGATTTGCTATGGGAACAATATTTACGAATTATTAAGCCTAATGGTGCCATTGTACTTACATCACAAGGTCTATTTACCGCAAAACTCATTCTCAGCCAGCCAAAGTATTATAAGTATAAATGGATCTGGGAAAAGTCTAAACCGACTAATTTCCTTAATGTTAAGAAGCAACCGTTGAGAAAACATGAGGATGTATGCGTATTCTATAAAAAACAACCAACGTACCATCCACAAATGACCAAGGGCGAACCTTATGATAAAGGCGTGAGAAAAAACCAGTTAAGCGGGAGCTATGGAGATTTCCAACCAGTCCATGTTGCAAGTGATGGGGAACGCTACCCGACCGATATCGTTTATATTAAGACTGCTGAATGTGAAGGCGAGGTCGTTCATCCTACCCAAAAGCCTATTGAATTAGGTCGATATTTCATTCGTACATACACCAATCCAGGCGATGTGATTCTTGATAACACTTTTGGTAGCGGATCATTTTTAGTTGCAGCTCTTATGGAAGGGCGTAATTTTATTGGTATAGAAAAAAATGAAGATGTAGCTTTGTTTAAAAAAGATGCTATTAACTATATAGATGTGGCAAAAAGGCGTTTGTTCTTGGCGTGGGAAAGTTTGGACAAAAAGACACGTCAACACATTGCCGTGACTAATCTTATAAAGGATTTCACAGAAAGGTAGGTATCATTGTGGCAACAATTATTCGCAGAAATGAACGTAGTTGGGCAATAGATCTTATCTCTAAGATTAATGCAATCGCAACGGCAAATGACTTAATTATTAAACGTGCCGGTGGAGAAAGTACAATTTCAACAGGTCGAGGAAATACAATGTTTCCAGATGTTGTTCTCTATGGCAACAAGGAGCAAAGTATTATTTTACAAGGTTGGGAACTCAAAATGCCGGATGTCCCGATTGAGGACGAAACCTTTATTAAAGATGCACAGCAAAAGGCTATAGCGCTAAATTTAAATAGTTGCTTGATTTGGAATTTTACATACGCAGTTCTCTATATCAGAGGAGAGAAAAATACTTTCTCAAAACTTAAGCAATGGGATGCAACGAGCCATATTCGCACAAGGGCGGATGTGGAAACCTATCGCACAGATTGGGAAAAACTTTTAGAAGAAATAGTCCTTGACGTCAACAGTTATTTTGTATCTGGAGATTTCCGCAACGCTACGCTTGGTGACATTATTTCTGAAAGCACCATAACAACACTCATTCAGCGAAATAAAGAAATTATTGCAGAAAAATTAAAGACAGCTGCTTTCCGAGATGCTGTAATGGCAGCCTATATCGACAATTGGTGGCTTGGTGTAAAATCTGAATATGAACATGATGAAACTGATAAGTATAAAGCCTATGCTAAGACAATAATTCTTAATTGGGCAAACAGAATTATTTTTGCTCATATTATAAAGAATAGGCAGAATGGTGCACTTGTAATCAATGAACTTGACTATGATACTACCCCAAGCGAAGCAAATCAGATTTTCCAGAAGATTACTGCCAAATGCGACTTTTATAATGTTTTTTCCGCAGTAAGATATAATGACATTTTGCCAGAACTGACATGGCAAGATTTTGCTGAGTATTCAAATTTCTTGAAGAGCAATGGAATTGAGAATCTCAATCAAGAAGCGTTACAGAACATTTTGGAGGGTTCTGTTGCTACCAGTAAAAGAGCAATTAACGGACAGTACACAACGCCTCCGGAATTAGCAAAACTATTGGTTCGTCTATCTGTAAAAGATTGGACCGATACAATACTGGATTGTTGTTGTGGTACAGGAACAATCCCCAAAGCAGCCATTGAAATCAAAAGGACACAATTATCACCTAAAGACGCAGTTGAATCTGTATGGGCGTGCGATAAGTACAAATATCCGCTGCAGGTTGCCAATATTAGTATGACAGACTCCGATACTATCAATCTGGCAAATCGTTTGTTCCAGCACAATGCATTATCTTTGACTATTGGAGATGATATTTCCATAGTCAATCCGGAAACAGGTGAAGAAATGCATCTGTCTCTGCCTGCGTTTGGTACGGTGGTATCCAACCTTCCTTTCGTCCCATTTGAGATTATTCCTGATGACGACAAGGATGAAATTTCTAAAATGCCGTTGGCTTCTGAATTAGATGGCAGATCAGATTTGTATTGCTATATTGCAACGAAGATTGCCGATGTAATAAAGCCCGGTGGAACACTCGGAATCATTGTTTCCAACTCTTGGCTCGGTACAAACGCAGGCACCAAACTTATCGAGGTATTAAGACAGAAGTATTATTTAAAACAAGTACACCTTAGTGGTAAAGGGCGCTGGTTCAAAAATGCCGATGTAGTGACAACCATCATTGTGTTGGAAAAGAAAGGTTCCAGCCAAAAAGCTACTACTGATTTTTGGCTGTGGAAACAGACCTTGGAACAGCTGACTACAGATAGTGATAATGAGAACATTTTGGTTAACTCGGCATTGTTGGGAACAGAGCTGGATAAAACCGTATCAAGACTGTCGAAGTATGCACAGAGCCAGATTGATGACCTGTTAGAACTGAACGTATGTTACAATGCTCTGTTCCACGATATTGATTGGCTGCTAAATGTAAAAGATAAAATTATTCCGATCAACGAGGTTTACCATGTTTTTAGAGGTAATCGTAGAGGTTGGGATGCGCTGTTTTATCCGCAAGCGGGCGAACATAGGATTGAAAAGCAATATCTGAAAAAGGTTCTTATAAACGCCCGAAATGTAAATCGACTTACTGCAACAGCGGACAGAGATGCTTTCTGCTGTGGTGTATCAACAGCGGATTTGGAAAAGCAAGGTCATATTGGTGCACTGGAGTGGATAACAAAATTTGTTGACCAAAGAAATGGTGTTGGAAAGCCACTGCCAACAGTTCTTAAAAGAACTGGTATGGAATGGTACGAGTTGCAAGACAACGAAATTGCTGAGGTCTTCACGATGATGAATCCGGATCAGCGTCTTTTCTTTGCAAAATTTGAAACTCCGTCATTCGTGAATCAGAGGCTCATTGGATTAACCCATAAAGCGAGTTATTCGGATGAGGAACTCAATCATGCGTTGCTTAATTCGATGTTCACAATGTTCTATATAGAAGCTTCTGGCTTTGGGCGAGGACTCGGTGTTTTGGATGTGAACAAGGACAGCATTGCAAATTGTTATATGCTTAATCCAAAACTGGTTTCCCAAAATGACAGAACAAAAATTATTGCGGCATTTGAGAAGTTAAAATCCAGGCAAATCATGAGGGTTTCTGAAGAATTGTCGGATGACATTCGTTTGGAGTTTGAGCATACAGTTCTGAAAAGTTTCGGCATTGATGATTATTTTGATAAAATCAAATCGTCGTTACTCTCTATGCAAGAAACAAGAGCTACTGTTCGAGAATAATCCAGCAGCAAGGCACTAACTTTTACGGTTGGTGCCTTGCTTTTTCAATTTGCGTAATTTATCTTACCTTATAGGGAGAGAATTTTTCTGCATCGAGTAGCAGAGCCGACCGTCCATGTCAACGGTCGAGATGAACGGGCTTCGCCCACCGTTGACAAGTTCGCCCGTCTCTGCTGTAAGGCAATCAAGGGGCAACAGCAAAAAGTGCTGCCGCCCCTGTTCATAAAAAAGATACAACTGCAATGGCAAGTATTTCCTGTTCAAATCTTGACAACTGAGGTCGCTGTTTGTATAATAATATTATAGAAAGTTTATCCACACAAAACTGAATATTAAAATGTTCAAACATATTTTATAAGAGTCGGTTTTATCCGACACGGTATCGGTACACCGGAAGTGCCGAACTGCTCCACCACGCCATTGGTTCTGTTGGCAGGAGCTGTACGAAGCAGAACCCGACTTTGATTTTTCAGAGCCGATTACATAGAACATCACTTTGAAGCGAGAGCCATGCTCCCTCCGATTTCTGATGTTTTGTGTAATCGGCTCTTTTTGCTTTGTCATTTTTTCAAAATACTGTTCAGCGCCAAATGCGTGAACTTGAAAAATCGACGAACACGAAAAGGCTGGGTAGTGAAGAGCAAGATTCTACCATGGCTCCAAATTTCGCCTATCACTCATTTTCCCCATCATGGAATCTTGTTGGGGAGTGCCTTCCCCAAACCCTGCTCTATTCCGCAAAGCGGAAGCGACGGCATACGCCGACCACCATTTTCACAAATGAAGGAGGAACCGAATGACAAAAAACTACAATACACCGAAACGAACCCATATCGTAAAAACCCGCCTGGACGATGAAGAACATGCCGACTTTCTCCGCCGATTGGAGATTTACGACATGACCCAATCGGAGTTTATTCGTGAAGCAAGCTTCGGCGCAACCATCAAACCGACCATTGTGGCAACATTGGTCAGTGATGATCTGCTGGCTGCTGTCGGCAAGCTAATCGCTGAGTACGGAAGAATCGGCAACAACCTCAATCAGATTGCCCGACACCTCAATGAATGGCACAGTCCCTATCCTACCATGGCGAAGGAATTGCAAGATTCTGCCGCTGATCTCGCCACTCTGAAATTGGAAGTGATGAAAAAGGTAGGTGATGCTGTTGGCAACGTTCAAGCATATAAGCTCTAAAAATGCCGACTATTCTGCCGCCGAAGCCTACCTCACTTTTGAACACGACGAGTTCACCATGAAGCCCACCCTGGACGAAAACGGCAGACTTGTTCCAAGACAGAATTATTGCATTTCTACGCTGAACTGCGGTGACGAAGATTTTGCGATTGCCTGTCTCCGTGCCAATCTCCGCTACAGCAAAAATCAAAAACGGGAAGATATTAAAAGCCATCACTATATCATCAGCTTTGACCCCAAGGATGTTCCCGACCACGGATTGACCGTTGACCGGGCGCAGCAGTTAGGCGAGGAATACTGCAAAAGGCATTTTCCCGGACATCAAGCTATCGTTTGCACTCATCCCGACGGACATAACGGCAGTGGCAATGTTCATGTACACATCGTTATCAACTCTCTGCGAATTATGGAAGTTCCGTTCATGCCATATATGGACAGACCGTGCCATACTCAACCGGACATGAAGCACCGATGCACCAACGTAGCTATGGAATACTTTTGTTCCGAAGTCATGGAAATGTGCCACGATGCGGGTCTGTATCAGATTGATCTGCTGAATGGGAGCCGAACTCATATCACCGAGCATGAGTATTGGGCGAAGAAGAAAGGACAGATTGCGCTGGATGAAGAAAACGCTGTTCTTGCAGAACAGGGCTTGCCCATTAAGCAGACCAAGTTTGAAACCGATAAAGACAAGCTCCGTGAAGAAATCCGTATGGCACTTTCAGAAGCAATTAGCTTTGATGACTTTGCAGAAAAACTTCTCCGCCGTGGTATCGCTGTCAAAGAAAGCCGAGGGCGTTTGTCCTATCTCACACCCGACCGCACCAAACCCATCACGGCACGAAAGCTGGGCAATGATTTTGATAAAGCTGTTGTATTCGCTGTCTTTGTCAGAAACGCAAAACAAGTGAGGGCGAAAGCTGCACCCGTCCATTCCGCACCGACCATCCAAGACCGTGTTAATCAGCAGAACACCGTCAGCCGTATGGTGGATGTAACTGCCGCAAAGGAAAAGGGCAAAGGGTACGAGCATTGGGCAAAGAAGCACAATCTCAAAAATGCAAGCCGCACCTATCTTCTGTATCAGGAAATGGGATTCGAATCTCCAGAAGCATTAGCTGCCGCCTGTGATGCCGCCCATGAGAAGCTAAGTGATATTCGCATCGAAATGAAAACCGTAGAAGCTGCAATCTCAGAAAAGAAAGAGTTCCGGAATAATATTCTGAACTATCACAAGACCCGATATGTAATCGACGAATTGAAAGCCTGCAAAAACGAAAAAGCCCGACAGAAATATCGTGATGAGCATGATAGCGACTTCATCATTCTGAACGCCGCTAAACGCTATTTTGATTCTAAGGGATTGAAGAAACTGCCAAGCTACAAGGCGTTGCAGACGGAAGTGGAGCAGCTCATCAAGGAGAAAAACGAGCTTTACAACCAATATCAGATTGCCAAGGAAGAAGCACAGCGGCTCGATACCATTCGGCACAATCTGGAGCAGACCCTTGGCAGAAAAATTGAACACAAGAAAGAACAGGAGCGATAATCATTCCATTCGAATCCATTCCCATCCGTCCAGTTCCCAATTTGGGAACTGGATACCACCAAGTAGAAAGGACAATTTTTATGAATGAGCAGAACAATAAAAATTACACTATCAATGAAAACGGCAATATTGTTGCCCACAATTACTGTGCAGCAGAGTTGCCGAAGATCACTGTAACCATCCATTCCGGTCAAACCACTTATCGCTTTAATGGAAGCTATGACGGAAATCGTAGTTTGCCCGCAAAGCTGCTCGACCACATGGTTAAAGACAACGAAAACTAAGAAAAACACTATAACGAAATGGTAGATTTATTCACAAATGTGTGATATGATATATACAAGCAATCCTGTATTGGCAGACTGCCCGCCGATTAAGGAGGAACAAGATATAAATAGGCAGTCTGACAAAATTACCGCTATCTACTGTAGATTAAGTCGTGACGATGAACTGACAGGCGATAGCAACAGCATTGTCAATCAAAAGGCGATTCTCAATAGGTACGCTAAAGAACAAGGTTTCAAAAATATCCAGTTTTTTGTGGATGACGGGTACTCCGGTGCAAACTTTAATAGACCCGATTGGCAACGCATGATCGAACTGGTGGAGAATGATAAAGTTGGTATCATCCTCGCCAAAGATATGAGCCGTATCGGTAGAAACTATCTGGAGGTTGGCATCTATACCGAGATGCTTTTCCCCGAACACAATGTCCGTTTCATCGCCGTAAACAGCGGTGTGGACAGCGCCAATCAGCAGGACAACGATTTTACGCCGTTTTTGAATATCATCAACGAATTTTACGTCAAGGACAGCAGTAAGAAAGTCCGTGCCGTTATGAGGCAAAAAGGCGAAGCTGGCGAGTATCTGACCACCAACCCGCCCTACGGCTACATGAAAGACCCCGACAATCCAAAGAAGCATTGGATTGTGGATGATGAAGCCGCAGCCGTTGTCCGTCAGATTTTCGCATGGTGCATGGAGGGCTATGGCCCATCTCAGATTGCTAAGAAGCTGAAGGACGCAAAGGTAGAATGTCCTACTGTTCATTGGATGAAGTTAGGCCGCAATGCTCCCGCCAAAACACCCGATGACCCGTATGGTTGGGTGCCTGACACTGTTTCAGGCATACTGGAGAAGCAGGAATACCTTGGACACACAGTTAATTTCAAAACTCGCAGGTTATCGTACAAGAGCAAAAAGAAACTCGAAACCCCTCCCAACCAATGGAAGATTTTCGAGAACACCCACGAAGCAATTATTGACAAAATACCTTTGACCGTGTGCAGGAACTTCGCAAGAACAAACGCAGACCTACCAAAACAGGCAAAACCAATATGTTCTCCGGTCTCGCTCGCTGTGCCGATTGCGGTGAGAAATTGTACTACTGCACCAGCAAGAGTTTTGAAACCCGACAAGACCACTTCATTTGCTCCACCTCCCGCAAGCGTGGCAAAGATGTGTGCGAAACACATTTCATCCGTGCGGTCGTGTTAGAGGAAGGAACTTTGCAGCATATGCGTTTGCTTTTCCTCTGCATCGCAAACTATGAGGATGAGTTCCGCAAGGCATTGGGTGCAAAGCGAACAGCCGAATCAAAGAAAGAGCTTTCTGCTAAAAAGAGAGCCTTGCAGAAGTCTGAAAATCGCATGTCTGAACTGGACAGATTGTTCAAACGTATTTACGAGGATATGGTCAACGGAAAGCTCTCCGAAGCTCGTTTCCAGATGTTATCTGATGATTATGAGCAGGAACAGGATGAACTGAGAGCCAAGATTGAAATGCTTGAAAACGAAATACAGAACCAAGAAAATCATGTGGAGAGTGTCGATACCTTCATTCGCTTGGCGAAGAAGCACTTGTATCTGGAGAAGCTGACACCCGAGGTTCTAAACGATATGGTGAAAGCCGTGTATGTTCATGCACCGGACAAGTCCAGTGGACACAGGGTGCAGGATGTAGACATCAGCTACAATCACATCGGCATACTCCCCGCCAATTTACTCTATGACATTATGAACGGAAAAGCGGCATGATTTACTCATGCCGCCTCCCCGAAAACAATATGATACTGTTTTATTGAGCCGCCCCTAACCGCGGCCTGTTTTGCTTTTCCCTCTAGGTCAGGCGGAAAGCGGATACTCGGTATCGTTTATAACGACCGCCTGCACATCCGCAAGGTCAAAGGTCCGCGCAAGCACATACACGGCGGCTTCGTAGTCAAAGCCGGCATCCGCGCCAAAGCCAAGCGCATACAGGGTGCGGTCGATATGGTTTGCCTGGTCGGTGATAACTACTACAGAGCCATCCCGCATCTTCACCGCAATGTATCCCACCGCGTCCACGATTATATCCCCCGTCTGCTGCGAGGTGATGCGCAGGCCGATCTGAGACAGCGTGACGGCCCTGTCCGCGCTCGTGTAGCTGGGCATCCGCTGGAATTCCGGCAGAGGCACCTCCAGCGCGACCAGGCCGATGCTTGCACCGTTGGAAACCACCTGCTCCCTGCCCTGTTCCTGCATAACAAGGCGCAGGGGCGTACCCGCCGAGTAGTCGCCGCTGGGAATGAAAGCGCCTTCCAAATAGTAATCGTTTTCGGTCGAACGGCTCTTATCCAGATAGAAGCGGCTGCCGCAGAAGCCATATTCGCCGTACATCACGCTGAAATTGTACTGCCCATCCTGCACGGCGCAGCATTCGGACAGATTGCTCCAAACCAGATCGGGCTGGTTTTGATACTCTGGCAGCAGCTCGATCACGGCGAACGGCATCACCCCATCGCCCGACTTATTCTGCAGGTGCAGGCTGACGATGCCCACGCCCGCGCTCTCGTCAAACAGAACCGATTCCACCGACAGGCGGTATTGGTCGTTCTCATCCGTCAGCGTACCCGGCTCGGAGGCGGCGACATAGTCCGTGAGGGGCGCGTCCGTGCCGTTGGGGAAAAGCAGCGGAAAGCCGCCGCTGACGCCCGCCGCAAACGCTGTGCCGCCGATGCACAGCGCGGCGGCACAGCCGATCGATACCACGCGCTTCCATGGGAAACGCCGCGTCCGGCACAGACGCTCGGGCAGGCTCTCCAGCGCCGCGCGGACGCGCTGGTCAAACTGCGGGGTCATCTGGGGAAAATCATTCGGGTGCATCATGCAAAACACGCTCCTTCCAAATCCTTGCGGAGCAGCTCGCGCGCTGTCCGCAGCCTGCTTTTGACCGTACCCTCCGGCACACCGAGCAGTCCAGCGATCTCGCGCGTTTTGAAGCCCTCCAGGTAAAACAGCACCACCGGCAGGCGGTATTTTTCATCCAGCGACAGCAGCGCTTCATACAGGTCGCTGTGGTCGTCCGCCGCCGGTGCGGGGATACACTCGGCCTGCTCCTGCTTATAGGGCGCGAGCCGCTGCCGCAGGCGCAGGATCGCGCGGCATTCATTAATCAGGATGCGCGTCAACCAGGTTTTGAAATATTTCGGCCGGCGCAGCGTATCCAACTGCTCCCACGCGCGCAGGATAGCCTGCTGCGCTGCGTCCGCGCAGTCCTGCTCGCTGCGGAGCATGGCCTTTGCGACGCGGTATAGCGCCGGCTCTGCTTCCAGCACTGCGGCGGTGAATTCTGCTTTGTCCATCATAGACGGGTCGTTCCTTTCCGAAAGCGTTTGGCGGCCGCCTCAACCTGCTTTCGCTTCATTAGATGGAACAGGCGGGGCTTTGGTTCGGCCTTTCAAAAATTTTTCTTTCCCCGCCCTTTTGTGGGCGTAAAAAGCGGCGGAGCATATGCTCCGCCGCTTGCTGTATCGAATGGAAGAGCCGCAGGCTCAATCGCTGACCAGCGGGGTGGACAGATACCGGTCGCCCGTATCGGGCAGGAGCGCGACAATGGTCTTGCCTGCGTTCTCCGGTCGCTTGGAAAGCTCGACCGCCGCCCACAGCGCCGCGCCGGACGAAATACCGACGAACAGACCCTCGCTGTGCGTGAACACCCGCGCGGTCGCGAACGCGTCCTCGCCCTTGACGCGCATGACCTCGTCATACACCTTGGTATCCAGCACCTGCGGCACAAAGCCCGCGCCAATGCCCTGTATCTTATGCGGACCGCCCTTTCCAGTGGACAGCACGGGGGATTCATCCGGCTCCACCGCCACGACCTTGACGTTCGGGTCCTGCTCCTTGAGATACTGGCCGACGCCGGTAACCGTGCCGCCCGTGCCGACGCCCGCGACAAAAATATCCACCTTGCCGCCCGACTGGCTCCAGATCTCCGGTCCCGTACTCGCACGGTGCGCCGCCGGGTTGGCCGCGTTGACAAACTGGCCGGGAATAAAGCTGTTCGGGATGTTCTTTGCCAGCTCATCCGCACGCGCGATCGCGCCGGACATACCCTTCGCCCCCTCGGTCAGTACCAGCTCCGCGCCGTATGCTTTCAGCATATTGCGACGCTCGACGCTCATGGTTTCCGGCATAGTGAGGATGATCCGGTAGCCACGCGCCGCCGCGACCGCCGCCAGGCCGATGCCAGTGTTACCGCTCGTCGGCTCGATGATGGTCGCGCCGGGCTTTAACGCGCCGCTCGCCTCTGCGTCGTCGATCATCGCGTTGGCGATGCGGTCCTTGACCGAGCCCGCAGGATTGAAATACTCCAGCTTTGCCAGGATCTCGGCGCCCGCGCCGGACTTCTGAGCAAATTTATCCGCCGCGTACAGCGGGGTGTTGCCGATCAGTTCGGCAAAGCTTCTTTTAATATCAGACATGGTGAATTACCGCCTTTCCGTTATGTGAATATTTATCGAACCAGGGCCTGTCTATGTTACAGCCCGCCGGTACATCGTTTCCCTCGCGGAAGCATCATGGACTGCCGCCTCCCTTTATTTCCACTATTCATAGGTGTTTTATATGAATTAGGATACAGGGGTTTGCAGCATTTGTCAAGTAGTATTTGCAAAAAAACAGGAAAAGCCGCTCAGCTACAGACTGGTAATAAAAAATCTCCCCGAGGGGAGATTTTTTATCAAACCGCCAGCAGGCCGAGATCGATTTTCCACTGGATCACGCGGATCGCGGATTCCCGTATCCGGTCAGCGCTGATCGTACCGTCCTGCACCGCCGCCAGCACCGCGTTATACTGCGTAACGAAATCCGAGGAAACCAGCATATCGTTGCCCGCCTGCACCGCCAGCACCGCCGCGTCCGCGCCGCCCGTATAGTCCGTGATCGCCTCCATGATAAGGTCGTCGGTCATGACCACGCCGTCAAAGCCCAGTTCGTCCCGCAGCACCTGATGCACCGCGGGGGAGAGCGAGGCGGGCAGCTCGGCGTCCATGCAGGTCACGATATTATGGCTGACCAGGACCGATTGCGCGCCCGCGTCGATCCCCGCTCGGAACGGCAGGAAATCGCTTTCCCGAAATGATTCGATGGGCCGCTCGTCGATGGCGATGCCGGTATGCGTGTCCAAATTATTGCCATAGCCTGGGAAATGCTTGAGCACCATGCCGATCTGGTCGGACAGCATCTGCGCGACGACCGTGCGGACGTATTCGCTGGTCTGCGCTGCGTCCCTGCCGAAAGCGCGGGCGTTGATGAAGTCCGCGGGGTCGGTGGATACATCGCACACAGGCGCAAAGTTGACGTTTACACCGATCGAGGCGAGCAGCTCGTCCTTTTCCTTGGCATCGCTCGTGATCAGCGCAAAGCCGCCCTCGTTATACAGCGCCTGCGGCGACCAGAACCTGTCCGCGCGGAAATTGGGGTTGGAGCTAATACGGACGACCGTTCCGCCCTCCTCGTCCACGCCGATCAGCATGGGGGTCGCCGCCGCATCCTGATAGGATTGGATGACCGCGGCCACGCTCTCCTTGGTCTGCCCCTCAAAGTCGCGGCCGAACAGGATATAGCCGCCGATATCGTACTGACCGGCGAGTACCGCCGCGTCGGCCTCCGGACAGCGCGCAAAAAACATCTGCGCGACCTGGGATTCGAGCGGCAGGTTATTGACATAATGCTCGGCCGCGGAGATATCCTCTTCCGCAACGCCCGCCGCTGCTTCCACGCTGTCTTCCGCCGCTTCGCCGCCGGTTCCCGTCTCTACCTGCGCAGGCGCGTCCGGCGGCGCCGTATCCGCCGGCGTATCCCCCTTGCACGCTGCCAGCCCGCACAGGCACAGCACGGCGAGCAATAGGGAAAGCCATTTCTTTTTCATTTTTCCACCTCCTGAATATTGTTTCTATTATACCGAAAAAAACCGCCGTTGCAAAGCCCATTCCATTTATGGTAAGATAGGGAGGCGAAAGGGGGCTTTGCCCATGCATACCATCGGACGCTTTGCGCCCAGCCCGAGCGGGCGCATGCACCTGGGGAACGTGCTGTGCGCGCTGCTGGCATGGCTGAGCGCGCGGCGTCAAAACGGGCGCTATCTGCTGCGCATTGAGGATCTGGACGCAATGCGCTGCCCGCGCCGCTATGCGGACCTGATCCTGGACGACCTGCGCTGGCTCGGTTTGGATTGGGACGGCGAGGTTCCCTATCAATCCGAGCGCGCCGCTGTTTACGAAACATACGAGACTATGTTGCGCGGCAAGGGGCTGCTCTACCCCTGCTTCTGCTCGCGCGCCGCGCTGCACGCCGCCAGCGCCCCGCATCTTTCCGATGGGCGCGTGGTCTATGCCGGCACCTGCCGCGGGCTGACGGCTGAGCAGGCTGCGGAAAAGTGGAAAACACGCGCCCCGGCAACACGGGTGCGCGTGCCGGACGAAACCGTTTCGTTCACGGACGGGGTGTTCGGCGCATACAGCGAAAACCTCGCGCGGGAGTGCGGGGACTTTATTATCCGCCGGTCGGACGGTGTGTTCGCCTACCAGCTTGCGGTCGTTGTGGACGACGCGCTCTCGGGCGTGACCGAGGTAGTGCGCGGGGCTGACCTGCTCTCCTCCACGCCGCGCCAGATCTGGCTGCACCGGCTATTCGGCTTTCCGCCGCCCGCGTTCTTCCACATCCCGCTGCTCTGCGACCATGACGGGCGCAGGCTGAGCAAGCGGGACGAAGACCTTGACCTCGGTCGGCTGCGCCAGCGGTTCTCCCCCGAGCAGGTCGTCGGCGCGCTGGCTTATGCCGCCGGCCTGACCGAACGGCCAGAGCCGGCCGCCGCGCGCGAACTGATCCCCCACTTTTCCTGGGCGCGTATCCCCCGGCGCGACCTGTTCCTGCCCGACCTGTTCCGTTGACATGATAAAACGCCCATCCGGCACTGCCGGATGGGCGTTTCTTTACTTTTTCGGCTCGCAGTGGCAGCTTCCACCGCTGCATTTGCCGCAGCCGCCCGAACAACCGGAACAGCCGCCGGATTGGAATTGGCGGTAAACACTGCGCGCTGCGAAGAATATGGCGGCGGCAACGAGCGCGCCGACCACAAGGTTAGAAACGATAGATAACATAGTCACGCTTCCTTTCCAGGGTGCCGCGCGGCGTTACGCCTGCACGCTCATTTTGCGAAGCCCCTCGGCACCGTCGGCCTTGGCCGGCTTACGGACCAGCAGGTAGATCATCAGCGCCAGGACGATAACCGCCGCAATGGTACCCACGCCGAACGAAAGCTCGCCCGTGAGCAGGCCGCCGAACTGGTAAACCATCAGGGCAACCGCATACGCAAACACCATCATATAGCCAATCGCAAAGCAGGTCCACTTGGCGTTGTTCATCTCACGCTTGATTGCGCCCATCGCCGCGAAGCACGGCGCGCAAAGCAGGTTGAAGCACATGAACGAATACGCGCTGACCGCGGTGAAGGAAGCCTGCAGGTTGGCCCAGATTTCCACGCCATCTTCCGCGACCTCGGCAAAGCCATAGGTCTGTCCAAAGGTGGCGACGACGTTCTCCTTGGCGATCCAGCCGGTGACGGTTGCCACCACGTTCTGCCAGCTTGCCCAGCCAAGCGGCGCAAAGATCGGTGCAAGCGCGTTGCCGATGCCGGCCAGAATGCAGTTGTCGATATTCTCGACCGCGCCGAACGCGCCGTTCTCCCAGCCATAGCTCTGGAGGAACCAGAGGACGATGGTGGAGAGCAGAATGATCGTACCGGCCTTTTTAATGAACGACCAGCCGCGCTCCCACATCGAGCGGAGCACGTTGACCAGAGTGGGCGTATGGTAGGCAGGCAGCTCCATAACAAACGGCGCCGGTTCGCCCGCGAACATCCTGAACTTTTTGAGCATGATGCCCGAAACAATAATGGCCAGCACGCCGATCACATAGGCGGAGAACGCAACCCAGCCCGCGTTGTCGAACAGCGCGCCCGCGATCAGCGCGATGATTGGCAGCTTCGCGCCGCAGGGTACAAACGTAGTCGTCATGATCGTCATGCGCCGGTCGCGCTCCTGCTCGATCGTGCGCGACGCCATGACGCCGGGTACGCCGCAGCCCGTGCCGATCAGCATGGGGATAAAGGACTTGCCCGAAAGGCCGAACTTGCGGAAAATACGGTCCATGATGAACGCGACGCGCGCCATGTAGCCGCAGTCCTCCAGCAACGCCAGGAAGATGAACAGCACCAGGATCTGCGGGACAAAGCCCAGCACCGCGCCGACGCCGGCAATAATGCCATCCATAATCAGGCTGTACAGCCAGTCAGCGATGCCAAGGCCGCCCAGCGCGCCTTCCAGCAACACGGGAATGCCAGGCACCCAAATGCCATAGTTCGCCGGATCCGGCTCCTCGGCCGCCATCGCGGTTTCAAACATACCGAAGTCAACCGCTTCCTCGGTGACCGTGCCGGTCTCCTCGTCCTCAAACGCCGCGGTGCCTACGATATCGGCTGCGGAAGCGTCCGCAGCCAGCGCGGCGGTTGCGCCCGCAAGCACGTCGGCATCAGGCTCCTCGGCCTCCAACTGCTCGGTAATGGCCGAAACATCCACGCCGCCCTCTTCCGCGGCCGCCAGCCATGCGTCGCGGTAAGCGGTCTGCGTTTCGTATTCCGATCCGGCTTCCTCATACGCGCCCGCGCCATAGCCGGCCAGATGCCAGCCGTCGCCGAACACGCCGTCGTTGGCCCAGTCGGTCAGGATGGTGCCGACCGTGGTCACCGATACATAATACACAATGAACATGACCAGCGCAAAGATCGGTAGCGCCAGGATGCGGTTGGTCACGATATGGTCGATCTTGTCCGACACGGTCATGCCGGTCTTTTTCTTTTTGACGCAGGCCTTGACAATGCCGCCGATATACTGGTAGCGCGCATCCGTAATGATGGATTCCGCGTCATCGTCCAGTTCCTCCTCGACGGCGCTGATGATGGCTTCTAGCTTTGCCTGCGTATCCACGCTGAACTGGAAACGGGCCATCACCTTCTGATCGCGCTCGAACAGCTTGACCGCATACCAGCGGCGCTGGCTTTCCTCGGTCACGCCCGCGATCATGTCCGTGATCTGCTGCAGCGCCTTTTCAATATTCTCCGGAAATTCATGCTGGGGCGGGAGCTTGCCGGCAGACACCGCCTTCTTCGCGGCCTCCACCAGTTCCTTTGTCCCTTTGCCCTTGACCGCCGCGGTTTCCACGACCGGCACGCCCAGCAGGCTGGACAGCTTCTTCACGTCGATCACATCGCCGCGCTTCTCCACAATGTCCATCATGTTCAGGGCCACGACGACCGGAATACCCATTTCGAGCAGCTGGGTGGTTAAGTACAGGTTGCGCTCTATGTTGGACGCATCCACCAGATCCATGATGGCATCCGGCTTTTCCCCCACCAGATAGTCGCGCGCGACCACTTCCTCCAGCGTATACGGCGAAAGCGAGTAAATACCCGGCAGGTCGGTGATGCGGATCTCCTTGTCCGCTTTCCAGCGGCCCTCTTTCTTTTCCACGGTAACGCCCGGCCAGTTGCCGACATACTGCGTCGCGCCGGTCAGGTCGTTGAACATCGTGGTCTTGCCGCAGTTCGGGTTGCCGGCAAGCGCCAAACGAATAGACATGTTGCTTCCCCTTCCTTTCAATTAGCTTCCGCTAACCTATGTGCAAAATTTTTTAGTCAACCAGTACTTTTTCCGCATCCGCCTTGCGCAGCGAAAGCTCGTAGCCGCGCACCGTAACTTCGATCGGATCGCCCAGCGGCGCCACCTTGCGAACATATACCTCAGCCCCGCGCGTCAGGCCCATATCCATGATGCGGCGGCGGGTCGCGCCCTCGCCCTCGATCTTACGCACGGTAACAGTTGCGCCGCACGGCGTAGTTCTCAGATTGCCCATTGTTTTTCCCCCTTCAGACATAGATACGAGACGCCATCTGCTGCGAAATCGCAACGCGGACGTCTTTTACGGATACGATCAGGTTGCCCTGCAAAGAAGAGACGACCCTCACCTTCGCCCCCTCGACAAAACCAAGGTTCTGCAGGAACCGGCGTGTCTGATCCCGACCGTGGATCTGTTTTACCGTAGTCTCCACACCGGCGTCTATCATCGTAAGCGGCATAATAGCAATCCTCTCCTTTTCTTTGTTAGTAGGAGCTAACCCAAACCCTGTAAAGCAGGGGTTAGCTCTTTCTAACCCCTTAACCGTGCTAAGTTTACCATCGCTAACTTTATTTGTCAAGCGGACCGGAACAGGTTTGTCAATTCTCACCAAGAACAGCAGGGTTTGCGGCAGCTAATTTGTACAGTGCTTCCCATTCCTGCCAGTCGGGCAGGAGGAAGCCCGCAGCCGTTGTTCCGGACAGCCGCGGGCTCATGTTATGTTGGGCATACCGGGCAGTATACCCTGGGGTTTCCCCCGGGACAAGAAAGGATATTTGTATCATAACCACCGCCGTCGCGGCGGGTATGACCGGTTTATTTTCGATGGAAGCCGACGGCTTCCATCGAGGGACGCACCGCGCTGCGCGCGGATGCGCCTGCTGCTTCGAAACGCTCCGGCACGCGAAGCCTTTCTCCGCACGGGTATTCAAACACACGCTGTGTGTTTCCGCGGCTTTCCGCGGAAAACCGCGGAAAGCCAATCGAATACGCGCTTCGCGCGAAAAGGCGCGCCGGCGCGGGAAATTGTCTTAGTAAGCGGCGAAGCCTTTGCCGAACTCCCTGCACTTGGCCAGCCCGTCTTCGTCGGGCGTCTCGTTGATCATCAGGCCTTCGTCCGTGTAAATATTGGCGTTTGCATCGTTGGTGCGCTGCACCCAGTCGCGCATCCACTGTCCGTCGCCCCAGCCGTAGGAGCCGAACAGCGCGACCTTGCGGCCCGCGAGCCTGTTCTCCAGCTCGGTGAAGAACGGATCGAACTCCGCTTCCTCGAGCACCTCCGCGCCCATCGCCGGACAGCCAAGCGCAATCTTATCGTATCCTGCCGCAGCGCCGGCGTTGGTATCCGCCACGTTCAGCAGATCGCATTCCATGCCGCCCTCGCGGATTCCTTCCGCGATCGCGGTTGCCATTTGCTCGGTATTGCCGGTCTGGCTCCAATAAATTACTGCAGCTTTGCTCATTTCTGTCAAATCCTCCTGTTGATTATTGTTGATTATTTTAGATGCATTATGAAACGCTTTGCGCCTATGCCGCGGCAAACACCTCGAGCAGCGTTTCCCCTTGCTCGATCCGTTTTGTCACCGCGCGGCACACCCGCGAAAGGCGGTCAAACAACCGCGACGCAGCCTGCGCGTCGCCATATACTTTCCAGTAGCCGCTGAGCTTGCAGCCCCGTCCGGCATTCCGGATAAACCCCACGACATCTTCGATCGGATATCCCAGGAACAGACCGATTTCATGCGGGAAGGTTTCGGAAAGCGCGATCCTGCGCTTCAGCTCCCGCAAGAGGTCCTGCAACGGCTGGCCGGCTGGGTAGCCGAACGACGCCAGCACATGCTGCACACAAGGCTCCGCCATATGCCGCTCGAGCGCCTGCTTTTGGTAGACCATCAGCAGATACCGCCCGCGGCAGGCACAGACGATCTCAAAGCACATGCCGCGCGGGGCAAACGCCTCGCGGTAAGTTTTCAGACGCTGTGGCAGATCGGGATACAGCGCGCGGTCGAACGATACCAGGCTTGCTGGTTTAATCCCCGCCAGCGTCGGCGAGCAATACGCCGCGAGCTGTCGGTCCAGTTGGTTCATCATCTTGTCACGCACCTCCTGCCCTGTATTTTTACCGGATCAGTTTCCTTTATCCGCAACGTTCCGAACAGCGCGGCCGCGGTTAGCCATACGGCCGCGCAGTCTTAACGGTCTGTTTTGTTCGGATAGATGCGCAAAATACAGAGGAAGCTGTGTATGTATGGTGCGCCGCTCCGTTCCGCGAAAGCGGCACCGGTCATCGAGCATATCAGTAAGCCTCGGCTAACCTGAATATAAGTTAGCATAAGCTAACCAAAATGTCAAGTACTTTTTTCAAATTTCTCTGAGAATTTTCCGCAGGAGTGATTCTTTGTTTTTTCTCACCCAAAACCATATTTTTATTCTGTGCATTTTTCTGACAGTCCTGCTTGTATCCGCAGCACAAAGACCGGCCGGATACGGCCGGTCTGCAGCATGCTTCCCGTTTCCTATCCGTCAGCGGTATCCCCTCTGCGGAACAGGCTCATCCGACGGCGCTATCCCCCAGCACCTTTACCTGAAAGCGTCTGGTGCGCGGGCCGTCGAACTCACAGAAATACACACCCTGCCAAGTCCCCAGCAGCAGGCATCCGTCCTCGACCAGCACCAGTTGGCTCGTGCCAACGCAACTCGACTTCAAATGCGCGGCGGAGTTCCCCTCCGCATGCCGGAACGCGCGCCGGTCGGGAAAGGCTTCGCGCAACCCCAGCAGCAAGTCGTGCCGCACGTCCGGATCAGCGTTTTCATTGATCGTGATGCCGGCGGTCGTGTGCGGACAGTATATGACCGCAGCACCGCTCTGCACGCCACTTTCCCGCACTGCTTCGCGCACCTGCGCGGTCACGTCGTACAGGCCCTCCCGTTCGGTATGCAGGGTATATTCCTTTGTTTTCATGCCTTACTCGCTCCTATTCTCATGCAGATAAGTAGCTTCCAGATCGGACAGATGCAGCTTGACCGCGAGCGGATACTTTTCGAATGCGTGCGCAAGCGAAAAGCTGCCGCCGCGCACGGAATCGTCAAACCCGCCCATATGCCAGCGGATCGCCATTGCCTCCTCGGTTTTCAGGCGCATGAAGCGCTCGATCAGGTACACCGATTTCTCGCCGTGTCCATAGGGAAACTGGTCGTCGATCGCGTAAACCGGCACCTTTTCCCACTCGCCGCGGTCGTTCTTGCGGTTGCGCAGCTCGGTCTTGTAAAAGCCCGCCTTGCACAGATCATGCAGCAGCGAGGCGATCGTAAAGCTCTCGATATCATCGCCCGCCGGATCGTAGTGCTTGGAGATCAGCACATTGTATACGTTAAGCGAGTGGTCGAGCAGGCCGCCCTCATACGCGGCGTGAAAGCGCGTGGACGCGGGAGCGGTGAAAAAGTCCGTGCTTTCCATCCACGCCAGCAGCTTTTCCGCGCCCGGGCGGCGGATATTCTTGTTATAAGTCTCGATAAACAGTTCTTTGCTCGTCATGTCGTTCCTCCATTCGGGCGCGGGCGAGCGCGAGGAGCGCCTCCCGCGTGTTTGCGGCCTGTTCCTCGATCACCGCGTCGAGCAATGCGCGCAGCATCTCCCCGACCGCAGGGCCGGACAGGCCGAGCGTCTTGATGTCGTTTCCATCCACCGCGAGCCGGCGCAGAGAAAAGCAATCCTCCGCCGCCAGCACGCCGTTCAGCCGTTTTTCGATCGCATGCAGCCAAGCGATATCCTCCGGATGCGTTCCCTGTCCGACCGCGTCCCCTTTTTTGATGGCCAGCAGGTCGCGGAACCTGGCCTCCCCGATCTGCGACAGACGGCGGCGCACCTGCCGACCATTATCGCCCAGAGGGAGGTCGTGCTGTTCGACCAGCAGCAGGATGCGGGCCGTATCCTCTCCCGAAAAACGCAGGCGGCGCAAGATACCAGCCGCGATTTCACGGCTGGCCTTGGGGTGGCCGTAAAAATGGCCGACGCCATTTGCATCCACGGTTTTGCAGGCGGGCTTGCCGCAGTCGTGCAACAGCATGGACCAGCGCAGCACAGGTTCTGCCGGCACCTGCCCGACCGCGCGGACGCTGTGCTCCCACACATCGTACCGATGGTGCGGGTTTTGCTGGGCGCAGCCGAGCATCGGCCGCAGTTCGGGCAGCGCCGCGGCAAAAATATCGGAAAAGCCCATCAGCGCGCGCTGCGCGAACCGTCCGCACAGCGTGTCGGTCAGCTCCGCGCGCACGCGCTCGGCGGCAATGCATTCCAGTCGCCCTGTCTGGCGGCGCATGGCGGCTGCGGTCCGCGGCTCCACTGTAAAGCCGAGCTGGGCGGCAAACCGCACCGCGCGCAGAATGCGCAGCGCATCCTCTTGGAAGCGTGCATCCGGATCGCCGACCGCGCGCAGGATACCATTTTTCAGGTCGTCCCGCCCGCCGAACGGGTCGCACAGCCCGCGCTGCGGGTGCCATGCCATTGCTCCTACCGTGAAATCGCGCCGCGCCAGATCAGCGCGCACCTCCGGCACGAACAACACGGTGTCTGGATGCCGCGCGTCCGAATAACCGGCATCCGCGCGGAAGGTCGTGATTTCCAGCGGACCTTCTTCCGTCAGCAGGGTCAGCGTGCCATGCTTCAGGCCGGTTTCCAACACGCGCGCACCCGCAAACACCGCCCGCATCTCCTCCGGCCGCGCGGCGGTACACAAATCCCAATCATGCGGCGGAGCACCTCGCAGGCTGTCGCGCACACAGCCGCCGACCGCCCAGGTTTCAAACCCCGCCGCCTCCAGGCGCATGATCGCGGCGGCAACATGCTCCGGCAGGCGCATCAATGCCCGCCTTTTTTCTGCCGCAGCTTGTAGGAGGTGCCGTCCGGATTGAGGACGACCGTCCGGTCCAGTTGTGCCTTCAAGCTTTTGCGGAAGCCCGCTATATATTCCTCGCGCAGGGCTTTCTGCTCGGCCTTTTCCGCCTCGCTCAGCCCTTCGGCCTTGGCTTTTTTCGCCAGCTCGTTGATGCGCGCGATTTTTTCATCGGTCATTGCCGTATTCCTCCATAGATTTTTCTATGCCCCTATTATAGCAAAGCGGGCGGGCAAAGTCCACGGAAATCCTTGCGCGGCTATGCTCCGTCGAGCGCCCGCGCGTCCGCCATCAGCAGCAGGCCGCAGCGCAGCCCGAGCAGGAAGCAATCCTCGCCATGCTCTGCGGCCGCGGCAACCGCCTGGTCGCACACCCGACGGAAGCTGCGGTGGAGGACGCGCGGCAGAAGCGCGTCAAATTCATCCTGCGCCTGGTTCAGGTTTTGCCATGCTGGGCCGTCCTTGCTGACGCATACACGCTCGGCGGCGGCCTGTAATTCCTGATAAATGGATCGGTTCATACAAATCACCTCGCTTATATTTTAATTCTTTTCGAATTAAAAATCAATAGCTCATTTTGAGTTAAGCTATAATAATTGCCAGGTGGTGATATTGATGTACTTATGCAGGCTGCGGGATTTGCGTGAGGAAGCCGGATTAACGCAAACCGAGCTTTCCACGCAATTGCGTATTGCCCAAACCACATACAGTGGTTACGAACGAGGCTTTCGCGACGTATCTTTAGAAATGCTATGCCGAATTGCAGACTTCTATCATACCAGTACTGATTTTATTCTTGAGCGCACCAACGATCCCGCGCCGCCGCGCAAGCGGTAACGTCTCCGCTTTGGCCAAGCAGGGAACGCTGCGCCTGCGCGGCGCGGGCGGACAAGAGGGGAGAAACCAACGGTTTCTCCCCTCTTGCCAATCACCCCTTTTCCCTGATGCACAGGCCGGAGGCCGGAACGGCTGCGCCGTTCCTATTTCTGACCAGGACCGCTCCGAAAAAATACGGGGGCTGTTGCGGGAGCTCTATTCGCGCAGAGGTTAGAGCGGGATAGCGGGAAAACGGGTGCCGCCTGTCCGAAACGGTCTATGCGCGCGTAACAGCGCGCGCGGAAGGGAGGAGACGCTGCCTGGGTTTCCCTGCACCCCCTAGGGTGGAAGCCGTTGCGCTTACCGTGATAAGGAAAGCAGGGAAATTCAAAAGGGGAGGAAACCCCATGCGGGTTGTCCTCCCCTTTTGCCCCCGCACCGGGCGGCGCGTCGTTCCCACGTCAAGGGGCGCAATTCCCTTGACCCTCCCTCCCCCGCGTGTTAAAATACCCTTGTGCAAAAAATTCCTGCAAAGGAGCTATAATAAATATGAAGATCGAAACAAAATGCCTGCATGAGGGCTACAAGCCCGAAAACGGCGGCCCAGGCGTCATGCCCATCGTTCAGTCTACCACCTACCGGTTCGATTCGACCGAAAAGATCGCATCCCTGTTCGATATGCCGACCGAGTACATGTACTCGCGCTTTGCCAATCCGACCTGCGACGCGGTGGAAAAGAAAATCGCCGCGCTGGAGGGCGGCGTGGGCGCGATGCTCACCAGCTCCGGCCAGGCGGCGAGCCTGCTCGCCATCCTCAACCTCTGTTCCGCGGGGGACAGCTTCATCGCGGCTTCCACGATCTATGGCGGCACGATCAACCTGTTCGGCGTGACGCTCAAAAAGCTCGGCATCGAGTGTATCTGGGCGGATGCGGAAGCAGACGCGAAAGAAATCCAGAAGCTGTTCAAGCCCAACACCAAGGCTGTGTTTGGTGAAACGCTCGCCAATCCGGCGCTGACCGTGTTCGATATCCAAAAGTGGGCGGATATCGCGCACAAAAACGGCGTGCCGCTAATCATCGATAATACGTTTGCCACGCCCATCCTGTGCCGCCCGATCGAATGGGGCGCGGATATCGTCATCCATTCCACCACAAAATATATGGACGGCCACGCGGTCCAGGGCGGCGGCGTCATCGTGGACGGCGGCCGGTTCGATTGGGCCGCCTCAGGCAAATTCCCCGACTTCACCGAGCCGGACGAGAGCTATCACGGCGTTGTCTATACCCGTGAATTCGGCAGCATGGCTTATATCATTAAGGCGCGCATGCAGCTTATGCGTGATTTCGGCTGTTATCCGGCGGCGCACTCCGCATTCCTTTTGAACCTCGGCCTGGAAACCCTGCCCGTGCGCATGAAGCGGTACTGTGAAAATGCGCTCACGGTCGCCGAGTACCTACAGGCGTCGGACAGGATCGCTTCCGTGCGCTACCCCGCCCTGCCCGGCAACGAACATTACGAACGCGCGCAGAAGTATCTGCCGCTCGGCACCTCGGGCGTGATGTCGGTCGATATCAAGGGCGGCCGCGGCGCGGCCATGCAGTTCATGGACAGCCTGCAGCTTGCCTGCAACGAGGTCCATGTGGCGGATATCCGTACCTGCGTGCTGCATCCGGCCAGCGAAACCCACCGCCAGCTCACGGACGAGCAGCTCGTCGCCGCAGGTATCGAGCCGGGCCTTGTGCGGGTTTCGGTCGGCCTGGAAAATGTGGAGGACATTATCGCGGACCTTGACCAGGCTCTCGCTCAGCTCGGCTGAAGCCGCTGTCTGGGAGCAAAGGCACGCGAAACACCGTTTTTTGTCAAACAGGAGGTTTTCCTATGCATATCCGATCGATCGAGCCGCGCGACCGCGACTTTTTCCTCAGCCGCAACGCGGCGTTCTACCGCTCTTCCGCCTGCGACCATGCAATCCCGCCGCAGAACGCCGAGCGCACGTTCGAACTGCTGCTGCACGGCACGCCCTACGCGGACTGCCTGATCGCGGAGGACGACGACGGCGCGCCCTGCGCCTACCTGCTGCTCGCGCTCACCTGGTCGAATGAGGCGGGCGGGCTGTGCGTATGGCTGGACGAACTGATGGTGGACGAGACCGTGCGCGGCACGGGCATCGGCCGCAAAATGATCGCTGCCGCACACGAAAAATACAACAGCGCCGCGCGCTACCGGCTGGAGGTGACCGAAAGCAATGTGCGCGCCGCCGCGCTGTACCGGATGCTCGGCTTCGAGGAGCTGGCCTACCGCCAGATGATTATGGACACGCCGGTCGGCCTGTGAGCCGAACAGAGCCGCAGTTTAAAGCTGCGGCTTTTTCTTTGCCGGTTTATCTGTTATAATAGTAAAAACGGGGTGAAGCATATGGCCGGTGAAAATAAAATGGGGACCATGCCCGAAGGGCGGCTGATCGTTACCATGTCGTTTCCGATCATGCTGTCCATGCTCGTGCAGGCGCTGTACAACATTGTGGACAGCGCTTTTGTCGCGCGCATCAGTGAGGACGCCCTGACCGCCGTTTCCCTTGCGTTTCCGGTGCAGCTTTTAATGATCGCGGTTGCGACCGGCGCGGGCGTGGGCGTCAACGCGCTGCTGTCGCGCCGGCTGGGACAGAAAAAGCAGGCGGAAGCGGACGCGGTCGCGGTCAACGGCATTTTTCTTTCCATTTGCTTCTGGCTGGTGTTCGCTGTGCTGGGGCTGCTGTTCGGGCGCGACTTTATCGCGCTGTTCACCGATGTACCCGCTGTCGTCGATATGGGCGCCGGCTATGTGACGGTGGTGACTACCGCGTCCTGCGGCGTTTTCCTGCTGTTTGTCGCGGAACGGCTCATGCAGGCGACCGGCAACACGGTCTACCACATGGTCACGCAGCTCATCGGCGCGCTGCTCAACTGCGTCCTCGACCCGATCCTGATTTTCGGGCTGTTCGGCTGTCCCGCGCTCGGTACCACGGGCGCGGCGCTCGCGACCGTCCTCTCCCAGATCACCGCCATGTCAATCGGTTTTTTCATCAATGTGCGCTTCAATCGGGATGTCCGCATCCATGTACGCGGCTTCCGGCCAGATGTCCGTATCCTTGCGGAGATCGTGCGCATCGGCCTGCCCGCTGCCTTGCAGCAATCCCTGCTGAGCGTGCTCACGGTCGGCCTCAACCGCATCCTGATGCCGTTCTCCCAGACCGCGGTCGGCTTTTACGGCGTGTACTACAAGCTGCAGAACTTCCTGTTCATGCCGGTCTACGGTCTCAACAACGCGCTCATCCCCATGATTGGCTTCAACTATGGTGCGAAAAACCGCCGCCGCATCGAGCGGATCACCCGATATGCGCTGCTGCTCGCGCTCGGCATCATGGCGGCGGGTACGCTGCTGTTCGAAGCTCTGCCCGTACCGCTTCTGCGGCTGTTCGACGCCTCGGATGCCATGCTCGCCCTCGGCGTCCCCGCCATCCGCATCATCTCCGCTTCGTTCTGCCTTGCCGGCATTTCCGTCATCCTGTCCGGCTGCATGCAGGGATTGGGCCGCGGGAGCGAGTCGCTTATCGTGGCGTTGCTGCGTCAGCTTGTCCTCCTCCTGCCCGCCGCCGTGCTGCTCTCGCACGTCAGCCTTTCGGCCCTCTGGCTGGCGTTCCCGCTTGCGGAGGCCTGCGGCCTTGCCGCGGCGGTACTGCTCCACCGGCGGGTATGCCGCCGGCTTTTATCAGGCTTGTCCGAATAAACGTCACAAAAATGTAACAAACGCCCTCTTGTTTTTGTGCATTCTGCGGCATATAATAAAGACAGAAAACTGGAAAGGGGTGAGTCCCATGGAGAGTGAGATACAGCGGCTTGGAGGGGATATCCTGAAGCATCCCCGCTATCTGCAGCTTCTGCAGTTCCAGCACCACGGCGCGGAAAATTCCGTGTACGACCATTCGGTCGCCGTGGCTCAGGCGGCGTATGCCATCGCCCGCCGGATGCGTCTGTCCGGGGACGAAACCGCCTCTGTAATCCGCGCGGCGTTGCTGCACGATTTCTTCGGTTACGACTGGCACGGCGAGCGTTTCCGCCGTTACCTGCGCCGGTATTCCGGCCTGCGGCGTGTGATGCGCATGCACGCGTTTGTACACGGCCATATCGCGGCCGACCGCGCGAAGCATACGTTCGGCCTGACCGAGCGCGAATGCGAGGCAATCGCGCGGCACATGTTCCCGCTCGCGGCCATGCCGCGCACGCGGATCGCATGGATCGTGACGCTGGCGGACAAAGCCGTTGCTTCCAGAGAGATGGCCGCTGCGCTTGGCGGCTATATATCCCTTGCCTGCCGCAAGCTGTTTGCTTATAACTGAAAACGCCGTCCGGATGCGTCTGTCTGGAACGGCGTTTTTCTGTTTTACAGATCCTGTATGTTCATCTTTTCCAGCAGCCTTTCCCGCCGGAGCTTTTCCCGCCCGATATAATACGCCCCCAACAGCACGAAGGTTGGGATGTTGCTTACCAGCAGGATAATCCCGACCTGCACGGTATCGCCCAGTGTCCAGTCCGACGTTTGTTCCACCCGCCGCTCCTCATAGAGTACCTCGCCGGTCTCTTCATCGACCACCTGCAGCCCGCTCGCCGCGCCGCCTATGGAGGTAAACACCACGCCGCCCAGCACCAGCAGCAACGACAGCATAAGCGACAGAGCAGGCATAATCAGCCCCGGCCACCGGCTTTTGCGGCGCGACAGCCAGACCTCAAGCACGATCACGCCCGCCAGCACCGCCACCAGCACCAGCGTGTTCAGCACGGTCACCACGATTGACATTGTCATTATTCCCGCCAAAACGATTCCCCCTTACAAATCCTGTATCTTTATCTTTTCCACCTGCTCGCGGTGTTTCCCGCTGCGGCGGCAGTGCCAGTAAATCGCCAGCAAAACGAGCGCCGGCGCGAAAAAGAGCAGCCCCATGAGCAGCGACAGCACCTTTTGCAGCGAATTTTCCGCCACACCGAGCGCGTTCAGCACCACGTTCGGCAGGACAAACAGTACAGGCGGCAGCAGGCACAGGGGCAGCACCAGCCCGGGCCACCACGCCCGCCGCTTGGACAGAAACACCTCCAACGCGCAGACCGCCGCGAACAGCGCCAAACAGAAAACCAACTTAATTGGATTTATCATGCTAACCCTCCTCGTTCTTCTGCTTCTTATACTCGTTAATCAGGATTTTCGCCGTGTCGAAATCCAGCTTGTCGTTGACCGCCAGCCGTTTGATGAGCGCGATATACGGCTCCTCCCCTTCGCGCTCGCCGATCTCGATTTTCTGGATCAGCCGGTCAAGCCGCAGGCGCACGGTCGGATAGGTCACGCCATACACGCCCGCGACCTCTTTGAGCGAGCCCGAGGCCAAAATAAATTTTTTGATGAAAGAGACGTCCTCATCGTCAAGCTGCGCCATCCACTCCGGTACGACCTCGATCGCCACGCCATCACTTCCTTTCCTGTGGCCTTAGTATAATATTTAATTTTATAAAAGTCAATCTTTAATTTTATTTATATCGAAGAAAAATCCTGTCTATAAAAGACAGGATTTTTTTATCGACTCCGTTTCTGATAGGCCAATCGCTCGCCGCGCCCGTTTTTCAGGTCGATCAGGCCGCAGAACGTGTATCCCAGCCGCGCCAGCAGGCGCTGCATAGGCTGGTTGTCGCGGTGGGTGTCGATACGGATGTTGCCGCACCGCGCCAGGCACCATTCCAGGCAGAACGCCGCCGCACCGCGCCCGTGCTCCGCCGCCGCAATCCGGTGTACCACGCCGTAGGGGGCGTCGTCCAGCCAGGCGCCCTCCCGAATCACCCGATAGGTCGGCTCCTCCTCCGTGGTAAAGCAGAACGCCGCCGCGAGCCGCCCCTCGTCCTCGCAGATGTAGCTGCGCTGCGCGCTGATATCCGCTTCGAGCATCTCTTTCGTGGGGAAGCGTCTGCCCCATTGATGCGGGTTGCCGTTTTGCGCCATAAACCGACGCGCCGCGTCGAACAGCGCGAGCAGGTCGGGCAGGTCGGCCGGCGCCGCATGCCGTATTTCCATGTTTTACAGCTCCTTTATCCATTCCGCGCAGAGCGCCTGCCAGCGGTTCACATGCCGATCCGGCCGGCGCCCTCTTGCCGGGTCACAGGTTTCCAAATCCGCCAGCGCCAGCCCATGCACGCCATGCGGGAACAGGTGTACCTCATGTGGCACACCCGCTTTCCGCAGCGCCGCTTCGAGCAGCAGCGTGTTCTCGACCCGTGCGGTCTGATCCTCCAGCGTGTGCCACAGGAACACCGGCGGCGTTCGCGCGTCCACCAGCATTTCCAGCGAAAACGCACGCTGTTTTTCCGGATCCGTGCCGGCCAGACGAGCAAAGCTGCCGCGATGGCCGTATTCCCCCGCCGTCACCACCGGATAGCACAGCACCGCCGCGTTCGGCCGGTGGCACTGCAGGTCGGTATCGGGCTCAAACCATTCCGGCCGGTGCCAGACCGCCGCCAGCATCCCCGCCAGGTGCGCGCCCGCGGAAAAGCCCCCGACCGCGATGCGGTCTGGAGCGATCCTGAGTTGCGCGGCATTCCGCCGCACCCACGCGACCGCCGCGGCCAGCGTATGCAGCGGCATCGTGTCCAGCGGCACGGGCGCACAGTCGTATTCTAGCACGAACGACTCGACGCCGTCCCGCGCAAAGGCGCGCGCTGCAGGCGCGCCCTCCCGAATCGAGCAGAATTCGTACCCGCCGCCCGGACACAAAATGAGCGCGGGCTTGGGACCGTGCTGCGCGGCGGCATAGCGGGTCAGCTTGCCGTGCGGCAGCGTGAGTACCTGTGGCATCTTACCTTCTCCCTTTCCGCGATTACCGCTTTCCGTACATGCCGCCGCCGATCGCCTCCGCGATCTCGTCCCGCGTTTCAAGCAGCGGCACACGCAGCGCGGCGATGCGCTCGTCCGACATGCGCGTCAGCGGCGCGGAAACCGAGATCGCATACGAGGCGCGCCCCCGATAATCCGGAATCGCCGCCGCGATGCAGCGCACGCCCAGCTCGTTTTCTTCGTTATCCATCGCGTAGCCCAGCCGCCGGACCTGCGCCAGCTCCTGAAAAAACGCGGCTTCATCCACGATCGTATAGGGTGTCCACGGACGGACGTCGCTGGCGCGCCAGAGCGCGCGCGCTTCCTCGTCCGGCCAGGTGGCCAGGATGGCCTTGCCCACGCCCGTGCAGTACAGCGGGCGGCGCATGCCGATACGCGAAAACATGCGGATCGCGCCGCTCACGCTTTCTACCTTATGAATATAAACAATATCGCGCTCTTCCTGTAGGACCAGGTGGACAGTCTCTCCAGTTTCATGCCCCAGACGCTCCAACGGCGCGCGGGCGCGCTCGATCACATCCATGTTCTCCACAATATAGCTGCTCAGCTCGCACAGGCGCATGCCCGCGCGATAAACGCTGGTTTCCGCGTCCCGCTGCACATAGCCACGCGTACACATCGTTGCCAGCAGCCGGTGTACCGTGCTTTTATGCAGGCCGGTTTCCGCCGACAGCGTGCCGATCGTCATGCCGTTCCGGCTGCGGCACAGCTTTTCCAGCAGGTCAAACGCCCGCTCCAACGACTGGACCGACGAGGATTCTGCCATGGAATTTCCTCCCTTTTGTTCCGCATTATAAAACCTTGTTTCATTTTAATAGATTTTACACAAAAACACAAGAGAAACTTTGCACAGATTGTTAGCAGAAAACTCTTGCAATCTGACGGTAAAGTAATATAATTAAATCAGCAAGTGAATTCGTGAAACAATATTCCACAATATGAAACACGGAGGATGATCGCAATGAATGAAATCGAGAAAAAGGTCCAGTCCATCGGTGTCGTACCGGTAATCAAGCTCAACAACCCTGACCGTGACGCGGTTCCGCTGGCAAAGGCGCTGATCGACGGCGGCGTACCGGTTGCCGAGGTCACGTTCCGTGCGGCGGGCGCCGCCAAGGCCATCAAGGCCATGCACGACGCCTATCCGGAAATGCTCGTGGGCGCGGGTACTGTCCTGACCACCGACCAGGTAGACGAGGCGATGGCCGCTGGCGCGCAGTTCATCGTCACCCCTGGCATGGATCCCGAAATCGTCGCCTACTGCAAGAAAGTCGGCGTGCAGATCTTCCCCGGTTGCACCACCCCGACCGATTATCACACCGCCTATAAGTTCGGCCTCGAGGTCCTCAAGTTCTTCCCCGCCGAGCAGTCCGGCGGCATCGCCAAGATCAAGGCTATGAGCGCCCCGTTCCCGATGTTCAAGGTTATGCCGACCGGCGGCATCTCGCTGAAGAACCTGGCGGACTATGCCAAAAATCCTGTCATCGCTGCCTGCGGCGGCTCCTACATGGTCACCGCCGACCTGATCGAGGGCGGCAAGTGGGATGAGATCACCGACCTGTGCAAGAAGTCGGTCGAGATCGTGAAAGAGGCGCGCAATGGCTGAGTATTCTCTGGCGCACATCGGCATCAACGCCGCGAATGAGCAGGAAGCCCTCAAGACCGCTGAAATGTTTTCCGCCCTGTTTGGCTTTGCGGTAAAGCCGGGCAACAGCTCGGTCTTCGCCGGAACAGGCATCGAGGTGATGAAGGAGCCCTATAAGGGCCGGAACGGACACATCGCCATCGGGACGCCGGACGTCGCCGCCGCCAAAGCGGATCTGGAGGGGCGCGGCTTTACATTCGACGACGCGACCGCCAAGTTCAAGGCTGATGGCACGCTCAACGCAATTTACCTGACCGACGAAATCTGCGGCTTCGCCGTACACCTGGTCGGCAAGAAATAATCACAACCTATCTTTACGGAGGGAAAATCATGAAAATCGTAACCTTTGGCGAGCTTATGATCCGTCTGCAGCCGTACAATTACGAACGCTTCGTACAGGCTGACCATCTCGAATTCACCTTTGGCGGCGGCGAGGCCAACGTTGCTGTTTCGCTGGCGAACTACGGCATGGACGCCGCGTTCGTCACCAAACTGCCGGCGCACACCATCGGCCAGTGCGCGGTCAACTCCCTGCGCCGCTACGGTGTGGATACCAGCAAGATCGTCCGCGGCGGCGACCGTGTCGGCATCTACTTCAACGAGAAGGGCGCTTCCCAGCGCGGCTCGGTCTGCATCTACGACCGCGCGCATTCCGCGATCCAGGAAGCGACCACCGCTGATTTTGACTGGAACAAAATCTTTGAGGGCGTGGACTGGTTCCACTTCACCGGCATCACTCCGGCGCTCGGCCCGAATGTTGTCGATATCTGCCGCGAGGCCTGCCAGGCGGCCAAGGCGCACGGCGTCAAGATCTCCTGCGACCTGAACTACCGAGGCAAGCTCTGGACCCGCGAGCAGGCGCGCGAGGCCATGACCGATCTGTGCCAGTATGTGGACGTGTGCATCTCCAACGAGGAGGATGCCAAGGACGTGTTCGGTATTGAGGCTGAATCCACCGATATCTACGCGGGTGAGATCAACCACGAGGGCTACAAGTCTGTCGCCAAGCAGCTGGCGGACAAGTTCGGTTTTGAAAAGGTTGCCATCACCCTGCGCGAGTCCCACTCCGCTTCCGACAACGGCTGGAGCGCGATGCTGTTCGACGCGAAGACCGGCGAGTACTGCTTCTCCAAGAAGTATGAGCTGCGCATCATCGACCGCGTCGGCGGCGGCGACAGCTTCGGCGGTGGCCTGATCTACGCGCTGCTGAACGGGAAGTCCACCCAGGACGCGGTGGAGTTTGCTGTCGCGGCTTCCGCGCTCAAGCACACCATCGAGGGCGACTACAACATGGTTACGGTCGCCGAAGTCGAGAAGCTCGCCGGCGGCGACGGCTCCGGCCGCATCCAGCGCTAAACCTTACCCATAGCAACGGCATTTGCCGTTTTCCTCATCATTTTGATACCTCCCCTATCCTAACAAAGCGGAAAGCCCGCACTCCGAATGGAGTGCGGGCTTTCCGTATTCATGCGAGTCTGCCGCGCCGGAAAATCCGCATGCCCAGCAGCAGGATTCCGGCCAGCAGCAAAAGCCCCTGCGCCACCCACACCGCGGCCGGCAGCGTGAAAGGCGGGTCAGCCGGCAGGGTGAGCGGATAGCTCCGCAGCAGCGTGCCGTTCCACAGGCCGAGCGCCTCGGGCAGCGGCAGCGCGGACAGGATAAACGGCGCGGGCATCCACCCGTATACCAGCCACGGGCATGCGCCGCCCAGCAGCCAACCGCTCCCCGCCGCAAACACAAGCGGCGGCACCGCGACTGCCAGCAGAGGAAGCAGCAGGCTCCCCCAATCGTGCCAGTGCAGCGTATAGGCAAAGAATACCGCGGCCAGCAGCACGGCGGCGCCAAGCAGCAGAAGCATCCCTAGCAGCAGCGCCATGCAGCGCACGCCCGCAAAGCGGCGCGGGTCCACCGCAGTCGCGCCGGTCAGCACCGCGGTCCGCCGTTCGCCCTCCGAGGTGAAGAAGGTCAGGAAAAACAGCGTACCCACCCACAAAAGGGGCAGCAGCCGCGCCAGATAATATCCAAAGCTCCACGGCGAGAACGGCGCGGTGTACGCAACGCCCAGTATCACCTCTCCGGAAAGTAGCAGCCAGCCGTAGAGAAGCACCGCCGCCAATATGCCGAAGAAAAATTTATTCAGCAGGAGCCGGCGCAGCTCGCACACAAACACCTTACGCACGTCCGATCTCTCCTTCCTCCAAGTCGCAGGCGTTCAGAAAATCGCCCAGCGTGATATACGGCGGCAACTCGCCGCCCCCCTGCGTATACAGCCGCGCCAGCGCCGCGTCCAGCCTTTCCCGCCCGATCTTCTGCTCCGCGCGGTAGATCATCAGCGCCGTGCCGTCGTACCAGTTGACCGAATCGGCTGCAGCCTTTACCTCTGCCGCATATGCTTCAGGCAGGATCGCCAGATATTCCGGATGCCGCATATAAAACGACTGCGCGTTCTGCGACGTGGTGCGCTCCCACTTTTCGACATAATTTGCGCGGGCATACTCCTCTCCTTTCAGTTCAGCCATCAGCCGGTAGGTCGAGTAGGTCGTCATGCCCTCGTCCGTCCAGTTCGCGTCCTCCATATCGGCCAGGGAAACGCCCAGCCCCCACCACTGATGGATGATCTCATGCGCCAGCACCTCGGCGCTGTCCGCGCCCTTGTCCGGAGAGGCCAGGTTTTGATCGCTGAAATAGCTCTCCCCCATTTGGCTGATGTTCCCACTCGCGCTCCCGCCAAACTGGAACACCGTGCTCTGCACAATCTTGAACGGCTTGTCCTGCGTAAAGGTACGCGGGCCATAGTGTTCGGTGCAATAGTCAATCGCCTCCTGCATGATGTCAATCCCCTCGCCCGCAAGGCGCGGCTCGTATTTAGCGCTGTACCAGAATTCGATTGGGAAGCCGCCGCCCTCCAGCGTCCGGCACATATAGTCGCCCGCGAAAACGCGTAGTTCGCCTGCGCCTGCGTCCTCGGCATGCCAGTTGGTCGTCCCGTCGCCATTCGGCGCCCCCCTGCGCGTCGTTCCGGAGGACACCAGCGTCATCGAATCCCGCAGCGCGATATCCAGCGTGACCGGCGTTTCCTCCCCCGCCAGCTGCAGGAGCAGGGACGGGGCGAGATGCGACCCGAACAGCTCGATCCCTTTTCCGCTGATGAATCCGGCGCTGCTCATCAGTTCTTCCTGTGCGTTCCACATTTTCGGCATGCCGCCGTACTCCACGACCAGCGTGATCTGTTCCTCTGCGGGGAGTACACAGCGCACCTCGCGCGCGGCGATATAATCGTTGCACATATCCTCCCATTCCACAGGGTTGCCATTGGCCGTGACCTCCCGCACCCGATAGCCGGAATCCAGCTCGAAATACAGCTCCTGCGACTCCCCCGACGTATTGGTAATCCGATAGGAGGCTGTGCCGGACAGCGTACCCAGCAGGTAGCTTTCAATACGCGCTTCGATCTCCGTGCCGGCCAACGTCAGAGCCGTGTTGCTGCGGTCCTCCGGCTGGTAGCTCATCCAATCCGCCGGGCTGTGGTCGATAAACGGCTGCCGCGCCCACAGGATGCCGCCTCCGGCCGCCAACGTGGCCGCCAGCAGCGGCAGGGCGGCAAACCGCAGATGGCGTGCAAACGATCCTATCAGCCCGCGGCCATATTGCCGCACCCCCAGCAGCGACAGCAAGTACAGGCTGGTCAGCAGACACAGCCAGACGATACGGCTGTACAGTGCGGTGCGCCAAATCACCGCGCTGCCGAACGCATCCGACAAGGCGGTAACAAGCGGCACGCACCACTGGGCGAGGAAAAAGCGGCTGCACCACGCGCCCTGTGAGAAAACGATGCATGCCAGCACAACAGCCAGGCTGATATCCAGCCGGTACGCGAACTGATCGACCGCCGCCGCCAGCAGCGTTCCCATGACCGGACCGGACAGCAGGATCAGCGCAGTCGCGAGCCAGTAATCCCCCAGGGAAAAGACAATGTCGAGCTTGTACCAGGTATAGGGCAGGTACAGCAGGCCGGTTGCCAGCACGGTCAACACGGCCATAGCCAGCACGGAGAACAGCCGCACGGCTGCGAGCCGGAGCGGTGACAGCGCCGCGTCGGTGATTGCGGCGATCCGGCTGCGGCGCGGCTTTTCCAGGCTCGCCAGCATCAGCAGCGCGAAAGCCGCCGCCCCGATCAGCCCGCCGGTCAGCATGGGGTTGGCCAGATACAGGGACGCCATGGAATCCCCATACGCCGGTCGGTACAGCCCGTATCCCGCCAGCGGCCCCAGCAGGGTCGCCGCGACCGCCAGCCAAGTCAACCGCCCGCACAACAGCCGACCCAGCTCAACGCGGAACAATGCACGCAGGCTCATGTTTCCGCCTCCTCGATCAGGTAGAGGTAGGCGTCCTCCAGCGTCGGCTCAGCCGGCTGGGCGTAGGCGGGCAGCGTGCGCGCCACCGCGCGGCACTGGACCCCGTCCGCGGTATTGACGCGCGCGGTGATATGCAGCGCCGCGTCCTCCTCCGGCCGTTCGGAAAAGGTGCAGACATGTCCCCGCGTCATGCGGATCAGCTCCTGCGGCGTACCCGAAAAGCGAATACGGCCATGATGGATGACGATAAGCCGGTTGCATACGGACTGCACATCCTCGATGATATGAGTGGACAGCAGCACCAGCTTATCCTGCGCCGCGCGCGAAAACAGGTTGCGGAAATGGATGCGCTCCTCCGGATCCAGCCCGACGGTCGGCTCGTCAAAGATCAGGAACCGCGGCTCCCCCAGCAGGGCCTGCGCGATGCCGACCCGCTGCCGCTGCCCGCCGGACAGCGTGCGTATCCGCGCGCGCCGTTTTTCCTCCAAATTGACATCCGACAGCACGGCCTGCACCGCCTTTTTCTGGTCGTGCAGTCCCTTGAGGGCGGCCATGTACTCCAGAAACCGTTCGACCGTCAGTTCGTCATACAGGCCGAAGCTCTGCGGCAGATAGCCCAGTCGCCGCTTATAGGCGGTTTCGTTTTTCCGCAGCGGCGCGCCGTCGGCCAGAATCGTCCCTGCCGATTCGGTCAGCCCTGCCACGAGCAGCTTCATGAGGGTGGATTTTCCCGCGCCGTTCGGCCCCAGCAGGCCGACCAGGCTGGGAC
>NZ_JAOQJE010000004.1:0-20790 GCF_025567315.1 Agathobaculum ammoniilyticum | reverse complement strand
CGTCCGGCGGTTGCGGGACTGCTCGGCGCGGTAAAACGCTTCAAACAGATGCGGGATATCCCCTTCCGACAGGTGCGCGCGGGTATTTTCGACCGTCAGCACCGGCCGGCCGGCCCGTAGTCGGGTGCTGACGCGGACCTCGGCTCCCGCGGGCGAATAATGCGCGGCGTTAGACAGCAGGTTTTCTACCGCCCTGCCCAGCAGGGCGCGCTCCCCCAGCACCGTCACCCCATCCGACAGGGACACCCGAAAGCGCAGGCCGCGCTGCTCGAACAGCGCTTCATCCTGCTCCAACTGCTCCTGCACCAGCTCGGACAGGTCGAGACGCTCCATTTTTACCGGCTCGCCGTCCGATTCCAGCCGCGAAACGGTCAGGATCTCGCGTATCAGCTCTTCCATACGCGCGGTCACCGCAAGCGACCGCGCGAGATATTTGTCACGGTCCCGATATACGGAAACCCCGTCCAGCATGCCGGTCAACTGTCCCTTGAGGATCGTAACCGGCGTTTTCAGCTCATGCGACGCGGCGGAAAAAAACGCCAGTCGCTGCCGTTCCAGCTTCCGCTCGCGCTCCATATCGCTGCGGAGCGCCTCATTCGCAGCCTGCAGGCCGGTCAGGGCCTCCTTCAGCTTTTGCGCCATGCCGTCCAGGCTGCGGCCCAGCACGCCGATCTCGTCGCGGCGTTTTTCCTCGCACTGCCAGTCGAAATCCAGATGTTCCATGCGGCGCGCGATGCCGCTCAGCCGGATGATCGGCCGCGTGATGTAGCGAGAATACAGCAGCGCGCAGCCCGCCGAAAACACCAGCATTGCGAGCAGCAGCCATGGCGCGGCGCGCAGCAGTGCCTGCACCGCCTGATTCTCCGGCTGCGCATACGGCTGGACGTACAGCTCGTAGGAGGTGGCGTCGTGCAGGAAGGTGACCTCCGCAGTCAGGGCGCTGGTTGCCGTTCCGGTGATTGACAGCACGCTGTCCTCCCACATGCTGTCCGCCATCCCAAACGCTATACCGTCGCTTTTTCCGCTATCCTCCGCGGCCACAACCACCACATTGTCGTTTTCATACAGCGAATAGACCGCAAGCTGCGAGCCGGTGTCCACCACCTTGCCATCCGCACCCAGCAGCATGGCTTCCGCGCCCGCGCTGCGGATAAATTCATCAAGCAGCGGCCCGCAGTCCTCACGCTCTGTTTGCGCCAGCCGGTCGACCAATTCGTTCATCTGTTCCTCTATCGCGCTGCTTATGACCGCCGTATAGGTGATCGGCGTCGCCCAGGCGATGCAGCCGAAAGTGATCGCGCCCGCGCCCAGCAGCAGGGCGAAAGTCATCAGGAAGATACGCGCGGTCAGGCTTTCACGGATTTTCTTTCGCAGCACGGTAGCCCACCCCTCTCACAGTCTCAATATAATCCACGCCGAGCTTGCGGCGCAGGTTTTTGATATGGCTGTCCACCACGCGCTCGTCCCCAAAGAAATCATAGCCCCATATCTTGGCCAGCAGCACCTCGCGCGTGAACACCCGCCCTGGGCTGGATATAAAGGCGCGGAGCAGCTCGAACTCACGCGCAGTCAGCTCCAGCGGGCGGCCCTCCAGCCGCGCCTCCATCATGTCCGGATCGAGCGTCAGCCCGCGGTAACGTATCACATGCGAAACGCCGATCCCGCCTCCCACGCGGCGCAGCACCGCCGCCACCTTGCGCAGCAGGATGGGCATGGAAAACGGCTTTACAATATAATCGTCTATTTCCAGGTCGAAACCGCGGAGCTGCTCGGCCTCCCCGTCGAGCGCGGTCAGCATGATGACTGGCAGGCGCGATTCCCGCCGGATCAGCTCGCACACGCCGAACCCATCGATCTTGGGCAGCATCACATCGAGCAGCGCCAGATCGAACGGCGCTTCATGGAAGCGGTCGAGCGCCTCCACCCCGTCCGACGCCAGTACCGTGTCATAGCCCGCATCCCGCAGGTAGGCGTCCAGTAGCTCCTGAATATCCAGGTCGTCCTCCACAATCAATATGCGTTTCATCCAAGTCCCCCCTCATCCGGTAGTATAACAGGGCTTTATGGATTTTACATGAAGAACGGAAAAATCCCCTTTCCCCGCCTTGCCGGGCAGCACATGGCGCCTTGTAGGGGTCCGGCTTCCGAAAAAAGAAAAGCCGCACTTTTTCGGAATGAAAAAGTGCGGCTTCTGGTGGAGACGGTGAGGATCGAACTCATGACCTCCACACTGCCAGTGTGGCGCTCTCCCAGCTGAGCTACGCCCCCAAAAGGTCGTCCGCTTTGTTCTGACGACGAAATATATTATACACAAATACACTTTCCCTGTCAAGAAAAAATGCAAATTTTTCGTCACGCAATCCCAAACAATCTTTTGCCGTTTTCTGTTGTGATCCTTTCGACCGCTTCCGCTTCCATCCCTTTGACCTGCGCAATCGTTTCCGCCATACGGTGTACATATAGCGACGAATTGCGGCGTCCGCGATACGGTTCGGGCGCCATATAGGGGGCGTCCGTTTCAATCATCAGCCGGTCGAGCGGTGTCTCCCTGATAATCTCCAATGCCTTGCGCGCGTTTTTGAACGTGATCACACCGGTGAATGACAGATAGTATCCCAGCTTGAGCAGCTCTCGCGCCATCTCCACGCTGCCCGCGAAGCAATGGTACACACCTGTGACGCCGGCATACTGGCGCGCGATCTCCATGCAGTCGCCGTGCGCATCGCGGTCATGCACGATAACCGGCTTGCCCAGCGCGCGCGCAAGCTCCATCTGCCGCGCAAACACCACCTGCTGCCGCGCGCGCGCCCGCTCGTCCTTTTCCCAGTAATAATCCAGCCCGATCTCGCCAATCGCACGCACCTTCGGCTCCGTCTGCGCCAGTTCTTTGATGACCGCAAGGTCGTTATTCCAATTTTCGTCAATATTTTCAGGATGTATCCCCACGGCAGCGTATATAAAAGGGTATTTTTGTGCATAGCCGACCGCCTTGCGAGAGCTCTCCAAATCACAGCCCGGGTTGAGGATCAGCCCTACACCGTTTTCCGTCATGGCCGGCAGCAGCGCATCCCTGTCCTCGTCAAAGCGCTCGTCATCATAATGCGCATGGGTATCAAACAGCATCGTTTTACTTTCCTCCTCATATCCAGCCGAAATGCCGGCAGGCATTCCACAGTCCGTCCTGGTCAACCGATGTCGTAATGTAATCCGCCTTTTCTTTCAGCGCCGCGCAGGCGTTCCCCATCGCCACCGAAAGCCAGCCCTGCCCGAACATACAAACATCGTTCGTACCGTCTCCGAAGACTGCGACGTCCTCATCCGGCACGCCCAGCACGTCCAGCATGCGCCGGATGCCGCGCTGCTTGCAGACCGGCTCGATAAACAGCACATCCTGGTTGTAGCGGACCGTCGGCAGGCCGCCGAGGTCGATCTCCCCTTGGTTTTCCGGCGTGCAGGCGATATATACCTTATACAGCTTGTCCATCCCGCGGTAATCAAAGGCCGGATCGACCGTGACCGGAAAATAATTGCTTGGCGCGACAGCCAGATACCGCTCATCCGCCGTAAGGCAGACCCGCTCGTTTTCGAGCGTTACCGCCCAGGGGACGCGCTGCCGCTCCAGCCGGTCCAGCAGGGCGACGCAATCCGTCACGGGCAGGCTCTGCATTTCAATGACCTCTCCGTCCAGCGTCAGGCTGTAACCACCGTCGGCCACGATATGCGTAAAGCCGTACCGCTGTGCGACCACGGCGGCGGAAGCCTGCAGCCGGCCGGTTGCGATCGCGGTAAAATGGCCGTTCGCGCGTAGCCGCTCCAGGCAGCGCGCCCCGCTTTCCGGCATCACGGTCGTCAGGCCGGTCGCCAGCGTGCCGTCAATATCAAAAAAGAGGTATTTCTTTCGCATGGGTTCATCCTTATCGCTTGTATTTTTTGTAGATATATCTGTAAATGCCGATCAAAGCGTCCAGCCCGCACCGTACCCCCTCCACAGCCGCGCACAGACGCGGTTATAAGCTGGGATATCGCGGATTTCCTCCGGTTTGACCGTGCTGCCCGCTCAGAAGTGCATCGAGTCGCGCCGTATGGCCGCCCAGCAGCCGCCGACAGCAAATACCGCCGCGCAGAAGCACAGGATGACTGCCATCGGAATGTTTGCCGCGTTCATTTTTCATCCTCCACAGGCCTTCCAAGCACCAGATCGGCCTCTTTCATCAGGCCACTATCGCCGGAAAGCTTTATCGGCAAACAGCCGGCATACCGCCACCTCTGCGCCGCATACCGGTCGATAATTTTCCGATGCTTACATTCCGCATTGTTGATCCAAAAGCCGCCGCCCCTGTACAGCGAAACGTATTCGTCTTGATACATCATCCAGACCCCCACCCATAAAAAGCGAGCCGCGGCGCCAGCCGCAGCCCTTCGCTCTTTTATTGTAGCACAGCTTCGCGCCGCCTGCAATCCCCGCCTCCAAACAGCAAAACGGCGGCTCTCTGAACCGCCGTTCCACCGCGCCGCAGCGCGCATCCCTCCCCCGCTATGCCGGGTGTTTGGATGCCCCGACCCAGCCGCCTTAGGCGGCGTCATTCGGGTATCGAAAGGCGGTTTCTACTGGAACCGCCTTTCGCATATAGTGGGCTTGTGAAGCCCACTATACTCTGTCAGCAGAGCTTTGCACCCGCTTCAATACCATCATCCAGCATGAGCAGATCGAGCTTGCCGTCCTTCTCCGCGGAGAGCAGCATGCCGCATGACTCCTGCCCCATCATCTTGCGCGGCGGCAGGTTGGTGACCGCAACGACCGTCTTGCCTACCAATTCCTCGGCCTTGTAATACTTGGCGATGCCGGACAGGATCTGGCGCGGCGTACCCGATCCGTCGTCGAGTTGGAATTTTAAGAGCTTCTCACTCTTCTTGACGTTCTCGCACGCGAGCACCTTGCACACGGTCATATCCACCTTGCAGAAGTCGTCGAACGGGATATCCGGCAGGAAAGTGACCACCGGCTGCTCCGCCGTCTGCGCGGCCTGCTTCTCCGCCTCGATCTCCGCGAGCTTTTTCGGGATGTCGATGCGCTCGAACAGGATGGACGCCTCGCCCACCTGCGCGCCCGCCTGTATGCCGCCAAACGAAGCAAGGCTCTCCACACCATTGTCCGCGGTGTTCAACTGCGCAAAGATCTTGTCCGCCGTTTCGGGCAGGTAGGGGCGCAGCATGGTCGCCGCAAAGCGGATGGACTCCAGCAGGTTATACAGCACCGTACCCAGGCGGTCGCGCTTGGCCTCGTCCTTGGCCAGCGCCCAGGGCATGGTTTCATCAATATATTTGTTCGAGCGGCGCAGAAGCGTGAACACCTCGTCGATCGCGTCAGCGACGTGCAGGTCGGCCATGCGCTTTTCGAGTGCCGCGGGCAGGCCGAGCGCGACCGTTTTCAGCTCGTCGTCCACCGGCTCCGCCGCAATCGGGGCGGGGATAACGCCACCGAAATACTTCTTGGTCATGGCGATTGTCCGGTTGACCAAGTTGCCCAGCACGTTGGCAAGGTCGGAGTTGATGCGCTCGCAAATCAGCTCATAGGAGATCACGCCGTCGTTGGCGAACGGCATCTCGTGCAGCACATAGTAGCGCACCGCGTCCACACCGAACAGGCGCACCAGATCGTCCGCGTAGATCACATTGCCGAGTGACTTCGACATCTTGCCCTCACCCACGAGCAGCCACGGGTGGCCGAACACCTGCTTCGGCAGTTCCTCGCCCAGCGCCATCAGGAAGATCGGCCAGTAGATGGTGTGGAAACGGATGATGTCCTTACCGATCAAATGCACGTCCGCGGGCCAGAAGCGCTTATAGTGCTCATCGTGGTTCCCATCAGGATCGTAGCCGCAGAAAGTGATATAGTTGGTCAGCGCGTCCAGCCAGACATAAACCACATGCCCTGGGTCAAAGTCCACCGGAATCCCCCAGGAGAACGAGGTGCGGGACACGCACAGGTCTTGTAGGCCGGGCTTTAAGAAGTTGTTGACCATCTCGTTCTTGCGGCTCTCCGGCTGTATGAACTCGGGGTGGTCTTCAATATGCTTCATCAGGCGGTCGGCGTACTTGCTCATGCGGAAGAAGTAGGCTTCCTCCTCCGCGTCCACCACCGGCCGGCCGCAGTCCGGACAGCATCCGTCCTTGAGTTGCGACTCGGTCCAGAACGACTCGCAGGGCTTGCAGTACTTGCCCTTGTACGCACCCTTATAGATATCGCCCTGATCATACAGCTTTTTGAAGATTTTCTGTACCTTTTTCTCATGCATGGGGTCAGTCGTGCGTACGAACTTGTCGTAGGTGGTGTTCATCAGGTCCCAGATGTCCTTCACCTGGCCCGCGACGTTGTCCACATGCTGCTGCGGGGTGATGCCCGCGGCCTCGGCCTTTTCCTGGATTTTCTGGCCGTGCTCGTCCGTACCGGTCTGGAAGTACACGTCGTATCCGGTCAGGCGCTTGTAGCGCGCGATCGCGTCGGCCAGCACGATCTCATAGGTGTTGCCGATGTGCGGCTTGGCCGAGGTATAGGCGATCGCCGTTGAGATATAATAGGGTTTCTTGTCCATCACTTTGCTCTCCTTCATAGAAAATGAAATTTTATAAGATCAAAAACAGTCGTACATAACCACATCCTGCAAAAATTTGTAGAATGATTGGTAAGCCGTCTCGGTCAGCGCTTTCGGAAAGGACAGCACGACCAGTCTGTGTCCGCTGTTTTCCACATGATATGGCGGGTGTACATGCGGATACGGATTGGTGCAGTATCCGCAGCGCGCATAGAAACCAGCGCGGCGACAGGAAACCCAGTCCTCTGGGGGGTCGATTTCCAAAACAATGGTCTTCCCGCTCTGCTGTAGCAGCGACAGTGTCCTTTGCCCGTAATGGCGATTCCGCAGCTCAGGGAATATACAGAAATGCTCCACATAAATAAAGTCTTTCGTTTCCCAGCACAGTAACAGGCCAACCCATTCCACCCCATCGAAGACCAGTTCAAACCGATACCGTTTGTCCCGCAGGATTGCCTCTTGTGATGCTATCTGTCGTTGCTCATGCGGTGGAAAGCTCTCCGCGTACAAAGCCATTGCAGTATCATACCGCCCATCCTGTATATCTGTCAACCGTTCCAGATGCAAAATCATTTATCTCCTTTCGCACACCAGCGCATACAGCTCGCTATCCGGCAGCCCTCCATTCTTACAATCACGCGCGTCCCGTTCGGTATATGGATACGGGAACACGTCCCTCAGGTTTTCCGCCCCCCGCATCGTTTGCCATTAGGGCGCAGGCCGCCACGTCCGCAGAGCGGCAGGCATGAAAAAAGCCCTCCTCCCGAATGGTTTTCCATTCAAGGACGAGAGCAAAAACGCTTCCGTGTTACCACCTTGCTTCACGCGTCCCTCGCGGCGGCGCGCCTCATCAGGTACTTCCATACCCGAAGCGCTGTAACGGGCGCCCACCCGCCGCAGCCTACCCGCGTACCGCGGCTCGGTGCGGGACTCCAAGGCCATTTTCTGCCGCGGCCCCCGCGTCTCGCTCCCACCATCCGAGACTCGCTTTGCCGTTTTCCACGCCGTACTTTCCTTTTCATCGCCATACTTACCTGTATAACGGTTCCATTATAGCATCACGGTATTTTCCTGTCAAGCGTGCAAACAGCGGCGGCACCTTCAGCTCCCGCCACCGCTTTATCCGTTTTTTCCCTTACTGCTCAGGCTGACTGACATCCTGTGTCCTGCCCGCGTAAAATTCAAACAGGCCGATAAAAGAGGTATTGATGTACGCCGCCAGAAAACCGTTGATCACAACGCCCAAGCAGGCCCCTGCGGCCAGCGCCAGCAGGAACGCCACGAAGCCCGACGCGCCGGGGATAAACACAAAGCCGAACATCGCAATCAGCCAGCAAAGCCCGCTGACAAGGCCGGACAGCACATACCACCAGAAAAAGCTTAAAACAAACAGGAGTACCTTCCCATAATGCCCGTGGAACACACCGCTCCCGTCGCGCGTGGCATCCCACGCGCCGAGTGCCTCATGCTCGCTGATCAGGACCCAGCCCGCCTGATAGGTCATCACCTTGATGCGGATCGGGATCAACACGAGCTGGTAGAATACATAAAGCACCGCCACCGCCACCGTCAAATCCGTTTGCGTCAGGTAATGCCCCGAAGCAACGGCATTCACCAGCAGGCCCATGCCCACAAAGAAAAACAGCGCCGTGGGTAGGACCGACCAGAGGAGCTGCCGGAAAAACAGGCAGAATTCCATCCGCACACCCGCCCAGAACGAGTGCAGCGAGGTAAACGGCTGGAACAGCGCGGAAACGCCCGGCTCCTCCCCACGGAAAAGGCCAATATAAAACCGCATCATGCCATACATCAGCGGGCCGGTGACGACCAGCATGACGAATATCACCAGCCATACCGAATTCAGGTTGCGCTCCATAGCCATGCTAAGCGCGTTTCCCCTGTACCCATTTGCGTACAAAACAAATAAATCTCCGAATATCGTGAGGTACAGAATCAGCACCAGCAGGAAATATGGCACCGCATACAAAAACTGTATCCCCACACAGCGGCCGATCTGCTCCTTGACCCTGCGCTTACACTGCCGCTTGATCGTCTTTCTCACCTGTACTCTATCGTGCAACTGCTGTTTCCTCCTATCGTTTCCCCGCTGTCTTTACCGGACCGCGCCCTGTCCGCTCACGCGGAGCCGCCCGCCGGCGTTTCCGGCGCCGCTGCGGAGGACGCGCCCTGTTCCGCTGTTTCTCCGGCTTCCCCGCCGTCGCCGGACGGCTCCTCCGTCTTGGGCGGTTCCTCGGTTTTGGGCTGCTCCGGCTGGATCGTGCCGACGTAGACCACCTTATCCCGCTTGTCATACCGCGAGCTGTTCGCCAGCACCTCGGTCGTCTTCCCGTTTTCCGTGATCTGCTTATAGGTGCGGGTGGAATAGCCCGTGATGCCGCTCACATCCAAGCGCGTCTGGCCCACCTTCATGGAATTATCCTTTTTCTCGATCGTCTGCGGCGAATAGGTTTCCAACACTTCGGTGCGGGTCGTAACCGTCTTGTCGCTCGTCTTGGTGCCGACGAGCGTCATAACCATCTGCCCGCCGCTCTGCTGCGCCAGGATCTTGACCGGATAATCCGTATTATTCTTGAACCGGAAATCCAGATTGCCGTAATCCACGGTCGCATCCTCGCCCAGCGGCGTATAGGCGACTGTATAGGAATGGTTATACCGCTCGGTCACCTCCAGGTCCGCGCGCAGCACGGCCATATACAGCGTGGAGGAGGGCTGGCAGACGCCGCCGCCGAACTCGTCAACGATCTGGCCGTTGACATATGCGTGCGCCGGCTTATATCCGCGCGCCTCGGTGCGCTCTCCGACCACACCGTTATACGAAAATTCATCGCCCGGGTTGAGTATGGTCCCGTTGATGGCCGCCGACGCCAGATTGACGTTGTTGGTGCGCGCGGTATTGCTCTCGTCCAGGTAGGTCACCGCCTGCGCCAGCGTATCCCGAAACAGCTTTTCCTGCAGGTCCACCGCCGTCACCTTGGGCTGCGTGGTCGTGATCGGGACGGAATAGCTTTGCTCCGTCCCGTCCCCCACGATCTCCCGCGCCTGGTCGATATCGAACTGCACGCCGGGCTTTTCCGGCACAATGGTTTTGCCGTCCTCTTTATTGACCGTCGCGCTCACCGGCTCGCCGATCACCTGCTCGGCGATCTTATCCACATTGATCGCAGGCGTCTCGGTCAGCTCGGTCGAAACCTCATACGGCTCGAAATCCATCAGGCGGATCTTTTCCGTCAGCGCCTGCTCGACCGCGTCCGTGTCGAACTGTACGCCAGGCTTGCCGGCATGGATGGTCATGGTATCCGTGCCAATGTCCCAAGTGGGTTCTACCGGCTCGGTCAACGCCTCCGCGGCGATGTCGGACAGTGCCTTTTTCAGCCCCTCCTCATCCACGGTGGCCGCCAGCTGCGCCTCGCCCCTGCCGAAAACCGCTGTGACCACATCCCACATGCGGGCCAGCGGGTTGCCCGTGCGTCCGACCGCATAGGCGTTCTCCGCGGACTGCGCCGCGTCCACATTTTCCAGCACGTCGCGCACCGGAATACGGTAGGTCTGCTCATAAATTGTGACGGAAACGTCCGCGTCCTCATACAGTGGCGCGCTCTGCTTTTCGATCTGCGCCGCGGCGGCGCTCCGGCTCAGCCCGCTGACCGCGATCGGCCCGACCGTCACCCCTGGGAACACATTCGGATAAAGGTAGGTGAACCCGCAGAGCAGGACCAGCAGAGCCGCTGCCACGCCGCCGACTATCTTCAGGGCGAGCGGCACGCGGAGCGTTTTCTTTTCCGCCTTCGGCGCGGCGTTCTTCGCCGTACGCTTCACCATATGCGCCCCTTTCCTTGTTTTATTGATCCGGTTTTCTAACATGATCTTCCCCTGTTTCGCTGTCTTTATATATGCGTAAATGAAAAATATCATACAAAATAAAACGGCAAGCACACCGCTCGCCATTTTTCGACGGTCTATACCATCCTCATTATATACAGAGCTTGTGGGATATGCAATAACAATTCGGTTAAATTCACAATATAATCACAAGAAGTAAACAAATCTACCCTCAAATACAAAAAAGCGCCGTTTTTCACGGCGCTTTTTGAGCAATACTCCCTTATACGTTGAAGCGGAACAGGACGACGTCCCCATCCTGCATCACATATTCCTTGCCCTCCGAGCGGACAAGACCCTTTTCGCGGGCCGCCGCCAGCGACCCAAGCTCGATCAGATCCTGATAGCCGATCACCTCGGCGCGGATAAAGCCGCGTTCAAAATCCGAATGGATCTTTCCGGCGGCCTGCGGCGCCTTGGTACCCTTTTCAATCGTCCATGCGCGCACCTCCTGCTCTCCCGCAGTCAGGTAGCTCATCAGGCCGAGCAGGTCGTAGCACACGCGGATCAGGCGGTCCAGGCCGGATTCGTGCAGTCCCAGTTCGGAAAGGAACATCTCCTTCTCCTCCGCGTCCATGCCCGCGATATCCTCTTCCAGCTTAGCGCAAATCGGCAGCACCATCGCGCCCTCCGCGTCCGCGATCGCCTGTACTGCCTTCAGGCGCTCGTTCTCGGCCGCGTCGCCGGTAAAGCCCGCCTCGTCCATATTGGCGGCGTAGATCACCTTTTTCGCGGAAAGCAAGTCGCTCTCTTTTACCACGCGGTCAACGTCCTCATCCTCGCCGAAGCCCTCGAACGTGCGCGCGGTCCTGCCCTCCTCCAGATGCGCCTTGAGCGCCTCGAGGAGCTCCACATCCCGACTCAGCTTTTTGTCCGCCTTGGCAGCCTTGCGGGTGCGCTCCAGGCGGCGCTCCAGATGCTCGATATCCGCCAGGATCAGCTCAAGGTTGATGGTTTCAATGTCACGTGCGGGATCGACCGAGCCTTCGACGTGGACGATATTCTCATTGTCAAAGCAGCGGACGACGTGGACGATCGCATCCACCTCGCGGATGTGGGACAGGAACTTGTTGCCCAGCCCCTCGCCCTTGCTCGCGCCGCGCACCAATCCCGCGATATCCACAAACTCCACCACCGCAGGGGTGGTCTTTTTCGCGTGGTACAGGTCGGTCAGCGGCTGCAGGCGCTCGTCCGGCACGGCCACCATGCCGACGTTGGGGTCGATGGTGCAGAACGGGTAGTTCGCGCTCTCCGCGCCCGCCTGCGTGATTGCATTGAACAAAGTCGATTTCCCGACATTCGGAAGCCCGACGATACCGAGTTTCATGATTGCCATTCCTCCAATTAGGATAAGGGAAGCCCTGTCCCCGTTTTTTGTCTTGCAAATAGTATACCGCTTTCGCTGGCATTTTGCAATCTTTTGCGGTATACTATTGTCACCGTTTCTGGTATCAACATTGCAGGCTGCTGCGGAAAGGGAACCATTATGCCGTCTTATGCCACCCATCATATTTTTGCCGCGACCGTCCAGCGCGTTACAGGAGACTCGGCCGCGCACATCGCCGCCACCTACCCCGCGGGATACCGCTGGGGCGCACAGGGGCCGGACCCGCTTTACTATTACCACGCGCCATTCTCCGGCCCGCTGGGCCGTCTGGCGCGCCGCATGCACACCGAGCCGCCCGGCGCTTTGTTTGAAGCGCTGTGCGTCGCCGCTGTGCAACAGCATGACGCCGCCGCGCTCGCGTATGTATTCGGCTTCTGCACACACTACGCGCTCGACCGCGTGACCCACGCTTTCCTGGAGGCGCAGGCCGACCGCCTCTCGCTCTACCTGCCCAATTATTCCGCCGAGGCGCGGCGCAAGCTGGTTGAAAGCGATATCGACGGCATCCTGATCACCAATTACATCGCTGCCGCCCCCGCGGAGTTTGAGGCGTTCCGCCTGCTCGATCCCAGCGCCGCGGAATGCACCGTGCTGGCGCGCGTGCTGGCCGGCGCGGCGAAAAGCGCGTGCGGCGCGCGCGTCTCCCCCGCCGCGGTGTACCGCTCGCTGCACGACATGCGCCGTGTGCTGCACCTGACGCACAGCGGCAGCCATATCCGCGGCCGCCTGGTGCATCTGGAGCGGCTCGCGGGCAAGGCCGGTCTCGCCTCCTCGCTGATCCGTCCCGCCGAACCGCTCGCCGCGGACTGCGCCAACCAGTCGCACCGCCCCTGGTCCTCGGGCAGCGGCGAACGAACCGAGTCCTTCTGCGACCTGTTCGACGCGGCCGTGCCGCTCGCCGTGTCGCTTCAGCGCGCAGTCCTCGAACGCTATTATCAGCAAAAGCCCCTCGATCCGCGATTTTTCCCCACGAATTTCTGCGGCGCTGCAACGTAAATTTAATTTTTTGGAGCCAATCGACAGGTTTCGTATGACTTCGCCCTCCAAAGCGGTTAAGGTATCCATTGTTACCAAACTGTAACCTTGGACATTTGGAAAGGAGGGAATATGGAGGAGCGCTTTTCTCCATACTACCGTCATGCGAAACCTGTTATCATTTTTTGCCGGACTTTTTTCCGGCCTGTTATTTGCCCTTGTGCGGGCCATATTGCTGCTTGACCGCCTAATCTGTTGGTTCTGGGATCTGCCCTGCTGGGCGGCGCTTGCCCGCGTATGCCGCGCGGCGGCAAAGCGGCGCGCGGTCTGCGCAGCGGCCGTGTTCCTCCCCGTGTTCTTTGTGCCCAGCGCGCTGCTGCTGCACAGCGGCACCCTGGTACTGGCGAACGGCAGGCCGCTCGGCCTGGTCGAGGAGGCGGACACGCTCTCCGCTGCGGTCGCGGAAATCGAACAGAGCGCGGGCGCGCTCGCGGGCGGGGAATACACGCTCCCCGTCTGCATTGAAACCAAACCGTCCTATGCACTGGAGGACCAGTTCCTGACCGGCGATACGCTCAAGGCCGAGCTGATCGATGCCAGCGGGGAACTGGACACGCTTGCCGTGATCTCGGTCGACGGCGAGCAGGCGGGCGTCTGCCGCTCGGCGGACGAGGCGCAGGCGCTGCTCGACCGCGTCAAGGCGCAGTACACGACCGCAACCGATGAGGACGCGGACTTCCTGCAGGAGGTGCGTGTGGACAATGTCGTCGCCCAGACCTCGCTGGTTTCGGATTTCGGCGCGCTGTACAGCACGCTCTCCCCCCGCCTGGATGTGACCGCGACGCGCTCGGTCACCTATACTGAGGAAATCCCCTATGAAACGATCACCCGCGAGAACGACCAGCTCGACCAGACCTACCGCGCCACCGTGCAGGAGGGTTGCGCGGGCGAGGCGGTCGTCACCGCCGAGATCGAAACCGTGGACGGACAGGAACATGGCCGCACCATCCTTGCGCGCACGGTGCTGAGCGACGCGAGGAATGAGATCGTCGAGGTAGGCACCAGGAATGTCGGCATCGGCACAGGCGAATTTTCCGTGCCGCTGACGAGCTACACCTTCACCTCTGCGTTCAAATGGCGCTGGGGCAGGCTGCACGGCGGCGTGGACCTTGCGGTGGGAGAAGGCACGCCAGTCTACGCGGCGGACAACGGCAAGGTCATCGTTGCCGAGGATTCGGGCAACGGGTACGGCAACTATATCATCCTCGATCACCAGAACGGCTTCAAGACCCTATACGGGCATAATTCCGAGCTGCTGGTATCGGTCGGGGACGTGGTCGCCAAGGGCGACCGGATCGCGCTTTCCGGCAACACGGGCAATTCGACCGGTCCGCACCTGCATTTTGAGATACAGGTCAACGACGAAAAGGTTGACCCGCAGCAGTACCTGACGCTCTCGTAAACGGAAAAAGCGCTGTGGACAGTGATCCACAGCGCTTTTTATGGTTCATCGAGGAATACCCGTATCTCCATCGCCTCACCGATCTGGGAAAACGGGTCAGTGCTTCAGGTCCGGATGCGTTCGCCCATCTCCGCGCTCGCATGCCCCAGCACCGGCAACAGCACCGCGCATACGATCACGCCGGCCAGCCCCTGCACGATATTGAACGGCACGCCGGCCAGTACAGCCGCAACCGCAGCGCCCGCCGCGCTCCCCGCGACCAGCTCCATGCCGACCTCATACACATAATAGCCCGCGACCATCACGATTTCCGCGGGAATACCGCACAGCGCCACGCGTACCGGCATATTCATCCGCTCCCGTCCGGCCATGTGGTGGTAGAGCCAGCCGCCCGCCAGCGCGGTCAGCGCCTTGATGGCGAACGTACCCGGCACCCAGGCCATATAACCGCCGAACAGGTCGGCCAGCATCGAGCCGATGCCCGCCGCGACCGCGCCCAGCCCCGGCCCCAACAGGATGCCGCAGAGCAGCACCAGCCCGTCGCCCAAGTGAATATAGCCGAGCGTCGGCGTCGGGATACGGATAATCATGGTTGCGACCGTCGTCAGCGCCGCGAGCAGAGCAGCAAGGATGATCGTTCTGGTTTTTTTGCTTTTCATATTGTGACACCCTCTCTGTTTTTCCTTTGTTGGTACTATTGTACTCCCTGTATGGCCTTTTACAAAGCGCCAGATCAAACATTTTTCATAATGCCAGACTGCATGCAGAAAAGCGGCCCATCCGCAGATAGGCCGCCTGGTACTTTCCGTCTCAGCGCTTGTTGGAACGCTTCCAGATGTGCATTTTTTCCGCGTCCTGAATGAGCTGCTCGCGGAAGTCGGGATGCGCGACCGAGATCAGCGCCTCCGCGCGCTGCCAGGATGACAGGCCCTTGAGACACACCTTGCCGTACTCGGTAACGAACCAGTGTACGTTCGGGCGCGCGTCGGTCACGACCGAACCGTCCGCCAGCGTCGGGCGGATGCGGGAAGCGATCGAGCCATCCTTCTGCTTGAATGTGGACGAACAGCAGATAAAGCTCTTGCCGCCCTTGGACAGGTACGCGCCCAGCACAAAGTCGAGCTGGCCGCCCGCGCCGGAGATCTGCTTGGTGCCGGCCGTTTCCGCGTTCACCTGGCCGAACAGGTCGATATCCACTGCGTTGTTGATCGAAATGAAGTTGTCGATCTGGGCGATGGTGCGCGCGTCGTTGGTATAGGATACGGGAGCCGCGTAGCATTCCGGATTGTTGTCGATATAGTCATAGAGCTTTTTGGTGCCAGCGCCGAACGCATACACCTGCTTGCCCCGATCGATCCCCTTGCTCAGGCCGTTGATCTTACCCGCCATGGCGATGTCGACAAACGCGTCCACATACATCTCGGTATGTACGCCGAGATCCTTCAGGTCGGATTCCGCAATCATGGAACCGACCGTATTCGGCATGCCGCCGATGCCCAGCTGCAGGCAGGCGCCATTCGGGATCTCCTCCACGATCAGCTTGGCCACCGCGCGGTCAACGTCGGTCGGCGCACCGCCGGCGCCCAACTCCGCGATCGGCGGGTTCTCACCCTCGACGACCATATCTACCTCGGAGATGTGGACCGCTTCCTCAAAGCCGCCCAGGCAGCGCGGCATGTTCTTATTGACCTCGACGATGACAACGTCGGACACGTCGCACACTGCCTTCAGGTGGGACGCGTTCGGGCCGAAGCTGAAGTAGCCGTGGCTGTCCATCGGCGCAACCTGGAACATCGCCACGTTGACGTGCTTGACATTCTCCCGGTAGTAGCGCGGCAGCTCGGAATAGCGCAGCGCATTATAAAAGCCGAAGCCCGCGGTGCAGGCCTTGCGCTCGACGCCGCCCATGTGCCAGGAGTTCCAGGTGATCTTCTTTTCTACGTCCGGAATCTGGAATATAGCGGGCTGCCACATCAGGATGCCGCCGCGCAGGTTGATATCCTCCAACTCGCTCATCCGTCCGGCGAGCGCCTTGTCCAGCGCGCAGGCCGTGCCGGTACACCAGCCGTAGTCCACCCAGTCGCCCGATTTGACCACCTTGACAGCCTCATCCGCCGTGGTCAGCTTCTGCTGATAAAGAGCTTCGTAATCCATGATTGCCCAAACCTCCGTCTTTGTTTATTCTTTAACAATCTTGTTATCTATTATATCTATTGTATATAATACTATATTCCCCCTGTACAGGTCAAGCAAGGAGTTGCCATTTACAACACTTACAACCATTCACCCAGAAAGTGACCAGAAAGTTTTTCTTGATTTTCTCAAATAAAGTGGTACAATGATAAATGACTTTCACAGTACCGTAATTATGCAATGAATTTAGGAGGGCATTCCCATGAAAACCAAAAAGCTTCTGGCGCTGTTGCTCGCCGGCGCGATGAGCGCCTCTCTGCTGGCAGGCTGCGGCAGCGACAGCTCCGCCGATACCACGAGCGGCGACGACGCGGCCAATCCGTCCGACACCGCCGCCGCAGACAGCGACCTGGCGCAGATCGAAGACGCCGGCAAGCTGAAAATCGGCTACACGGTCTATGAGCCGATGAACTATACCGACGAGCAGACCGGCGAATTCACCGGCTTTGACACCGAGTTCGCGCAGGCGGTCTGTGAAAAGCTCGGCGTGGAGCCGGAATTCATCGAGATCGTTTGGGATACCAAGCAGGTCAGCCTGGAAAGTGGTGAGGTGGACTGCCTGTGGAACGGCATGACCATCACGGAGGACCTCAAGCAGAATATTTCGGTTTCCGACCCCTATGTACAGAATACCCAGGTGGTCGTCACCAAGACAGAAAACAAGGATACTTACGCGGATTACGCCAATCTGGTCGGCAAGACGGTGGCGGTAGAGGCCGGCTCGGCCGCACAAAGCGTGGCAGAGGAGGACGAGAACCTCAGCCAGTCCAACCTGGTCACGGTCAGCAAGCAGACCGACGCGCTGCTCGAGGTCAAGTCGGGTACGGCGGACGCCGCAATTTTTGACCAGACCATGGCGGAAAACATGATCGGCGAGGGTACCGACTTCGCGGACCTGACCATCTGCGGCGTATTCCATGAGGAGCAGTATGGCATCGGCTTCCGCAAGGGAAGTGACCTGTGCGACAAGGTCAATGAGATCATGGCTACACTGAATGAAGACGGTACGCTGCAGTCTCTGGCTGAAAAATACGGCCTTTCCCTAGCAGAATAAACAAATTTACCTACACAAATTTTACACCGAACGGGACAGCTTACTGCTGCCCCGCTTGGTTTTGTTTGGAGGAATCCTATGAACCCCTCGGTTATCTTCACCAATCTGTTCCAAAGCTTTGGAATCAACTGCACGATCTTTGTGGTCACACTGCTGGTCGCGCTGCCCGTCGGCCTGCTTGTGGCGTTCGGCGCCATGAACAGGTGGGAACCGTTCCGCTGCCTGCGCGGCAGCCGCCTTGCGTCCGGCAAATGGGGCGCCATGCTGGTCGGGCTGCGCCCGATCGCCCTTCTCATCAAGTTCTTTGTGTGGATCGTCCGCGGCACGCCGCTCATGCTGCAGATCATCTTCATCTACTATGGCCCCGGCCTGCTGCACTGGGGCCAGCCGTGGAACGCCATGGGTACGGACGGGCGCGTGGTCGCGACCTGCGCCGCGTTCGCAATCAACTACGCCTGCTATTTTTCCGAGATTTTCCGCGGCGGTATCCAGTCTATCCCGCGCGGCCAGTATGAGGCCGGCCAGGTGCTCGGCATGACCAAACGGCAGATTTTCTTCAAGATCACGCTGCTGCAGGTCGTCAAGCGCGTGATCCCGCCCATGGGCAACGAATTCATGACGCTTATCAAGGATACCGCGCTGGCCAACATCATCGCCACCAAGGAGATCATCATGATGAGCAAGGAATTCATCAACCGCGGCCTGATCTGGCCGTTGTTCTCCACCGCCCTTTTCTTCCTCGTGTTCTGCGGCGTGCTGACGCTGCTGTTCGGCTGGCTGGAAAGGAAAATGGACTATTTCCGTGTATAAGGAGCGAGCCGCAATGCCTATTCTTGAAGTACAAAACATCGAAAAAAGCTTTGGCCCGACCAAGGTGCTACAGGACATCAGCTTTTCCCTGGAGCGCGGCAAGGCGCTGGCCATTATCGGCTCGTCCGGTTCGGGCAAGACGACCCTGCTGCGCTGCCTGAACTTTCTGGAAACCCCAAACGCGGGCCGTATCCTGGTAAACGGCGAAACCCTGTTTGACGCCGCCGACCGCGCCGCCAAGAGCGACGCGGAAATCCGCCGCCGGCGCCTGCATTTCGGCATGGTGTTTCAATCGTTCAACCTGTTCCCGCAGTACACTGCGCTTGAAAACGTCATGCTGGCCAGCCTGATGCTCGCCAAGGAGCGGCCGGATTACAAGCAGAACCGGCACGCCATCCATGAGGAGATTGAAAACCACGCCATTGAGCTGCTCGCCCAGATGAGCCTAGAGGGCCGCATGAGCCACTACCCCCACCAGCTTTCCGGCGGCCAGCAGCAGCGCGTGGCCATTGCGCGGGCGCTCGCGCTCCAGCCGGACATCCTCTGCTTTGACGAGCCCACCTCCGCGCTCGACCCGGAGCTGACGGGCGAGGTCCTGCGCGTTATCCGTTCGCTCGCGGACCAGCACACCACCATGATTATCGTTACGCACGAGATGGCTTTCGCCCGCGATGTGGCCGACCACGTGCTGTTCATGGACGCGGGCGTGATTGTGGAGGAAGGCACGCCCAGCGAATTGTTTGAAAATACACAAAATGAGCGTACACGCGCCTTTTTGAGCCGTTTTTCGCAAAACAACTAAATCCTGTTTGAATCCGCCCATTCTTTTCGGCTATTCTGCCCGTTTTTTCTTTACAGACGGGTTTCGATGCGTTAAAACAGCCCTGTATTCCAAAATACAGGGCTGTTTATTGTCTTTTTGTACAGGATTTGGTGGTTATTTTTTGGTGATTTTTTTGTTCGTTTGTGTTGAAGTTGTGGACGGGATTTGCTACAATAAAAGCGCAGGGCAAATTGCCTGATATGATGCGCATAAAAGCCCGCACGGCCTTTATAAATTTTATGAATGGAGATGTTCAACTATGGCTATGGATGCTTTCAGTGCCTCTTTGATGAAGGACAAAAGAGAGATCGTCATTGCCCCCACTATCTACAAGTTTGAAACGTTCGGCGACTTCGCCGGGGAGTTCAAGCTCGGCGAACGCGACGTCGTTCTGACCAATGAGTTCATCTACAAGCCCTTTATGGCGGAGCTTGGTCTGAAGAGCCAGTTCGTGTTCCAGGAGAAGTTCGGCGCAGGCGAACCCTCCGAAGCCATGATCGAAACCATGTACGAAGCGATCCCGTACGACTCCTACGACCGCGTCATCGCTGTCGGCGGCGGCGCCATCATGGACCTTTGCAAGCTGCTCGGCTGCAAGCGCCCGGCATCTGTACATGAACTGTATTTCAAGCGCGAGCCCGTTGTACATGAAAAAGAAGTCATCGCGATCCCGACCACCTGCGGCACCGGTTCCGAAGTCACCAACATTTCGGTCGCTATCGTCAAGGACGAAAAGGACGGTAAGCTGACCGGCGGCGAAACCAAGCTCGGCCTGGTTTCCGACGATATCATCCCGAACAAGGTCTGTCTGGTGCCCGACCTGCTCAAGACCCTGCCGTACAAGCCGTTCGCCGCTTCCGCGATCGACGCGCTCATCCATGCGACCGAGTCGTTCCTGTCCCCGCACCGCAAGACCGTCACCTCCGAGATGTTCTCGGTCAAGGCGATGGAAATGATCCTCGAAGGCTTCCGCCGCATCGCGCTCGAGGGGCCGGACGCCCGCATCGATTACCTTGGCGAGTTTGTCACCGCTTCCCTGTTCGCCGGCATCGCGTTCCTCAAGGCCGGCTGCGCGACCGTACACGGCATGTCCTTCCCGCTCGGCGGCACCTACCATGTACCGCACGGCGAATCCAACTATGCGCTGTTCAGCAAGATCCTTGAGCTGTACGACGAGTACGAGCCGGCCGGTGAGCTTGGCAAGTTCAAGGAGATCGTCGCCCGCTGCCTCGGCTGCACCAAGGACGATGCGCTGCGCACCCTGAATGTGACCCTCGAAAAGGTCCTCCCGCTCAAGCCGCTGCATGAGTACGGCTTCAAGGAAGAGGATATCAAGAGCTTCCCACTCTCGGTCGAGGCGAACCAGCAGCGCCTGATTACCAACTCTTACCGTCCGTGGAGCATTGAGCTGAGCGAACGCGTATACCGCGAGTGCTTCTAAACCCAGTAAGCATATCGCCTGAACAGGGCGGGGACCCCCGCGTTCCCCGCCCTGTTTTTATAGCAACCTGATAAAAGAAAGGATACTTGATCGATATGATGACCAAAGACCAATATATCGAGTCCCTGCGGAAGCTGCACCTGAACCTGTAC
>NZ_JAOQJE010000039.1:0-3196 GCF_025567315.1 Agathobaculum ammoniilyticum | reverse complement strand
CGGTTCGACAGCAGTCCGGAGGAGCTGCGGCAGGCGGTGAACGGAATCTGCGACGAGGCTTCGCGGCTGGAGGCGCGTGTGGAGGGCATCGTGGTGGACACGTTCGGGGACACGATTACAGAAGAAATGCTGTCCGATGAGTTGGACGCAAACCTGATGCGGCGAAGCGACCTGTATTTCGGCACCTACACAGGCGATGGTGTGTATCCCCGCGAGATAACGCTGGGCTTTGCTCCCAAAATGGTGTTTATCATGCGCGCGGACGGAATGACCGGTTCCACCGGTTACACCTATCAGTTCCTTGCGTTTCCGGTCGAGGAGTCTGAACAACCGGACTATTGCCTGCTTACGCAAACCGGCTTTCGTCTGAACAGCCCCGGCGACAAGTCACGGATAAATGCCAAAGATATAAAATACGTCTATATCGCCTTAAAATGAAAAGGGAAAACCCCCTCGAAAGAGGGGGTTTTCTCTTTTTGTTGTGAAAAAATTACGCTACAACAGTGAACGTATAAGTTGCAGTTGCAATACCATTCGTTACACTGAACGAGTCAGCATCAGCATTCGTGCCTGCCAGAGTCGGAGCTGCGGTAGCAGTAATTGCGTAGTCTGCATCCGGAGTAAAGGTAGCGGTGATTGTAACCTTTTCACCTGCAACCGGAGTGTAAACAGAGGTATCTGCGCTCGGACGATCGTTAGCCACAATTTTAAACGAAGCCGTCACATTAGTGGTTTCATTTGTCTTGAGCTTGCCAACGATGGTATCCAGTACACCAGCCTTGACCTTACCAGCTTCGGTAAACGTTGTGGTGCTGTCGCTTGCAGTAACAGCATTCAGAGTGGCAACCGGCTTTGCAGTAACCTCAAAGGTATCTGTCAGCAGAACAGTATTGCCCGCCTTGATCTGAATATTATACGTGCCGATTGCGGTGGAAGTACCAACTGTTACAGTGATTTCCTGCGTGCCGTTATTCTTTACAGCAAAGGTACCATCGCCAGAAGCAGTAATGTTGACGTTATCCTCAGAATTGATAGAGGTAGTAACATCGGCTGCATCTGCTGCATAGTTGGAAGCAGTCAAGGTGTACTTCAGAGTTGCCTCCGTACCCTTTGTGGTCGATGCATCGCCGGAAGTCTTCACAGCGGTCAGCTTGGGCGCATTCACATCATCCAGCTCAAAGCCGTCGAACGCGCCGGTGGAGTCGATGACCAGAACGTCGATATCCTTGTCGTCGCTGCCGGCCTCGTCCATGATCCAGAACGCATTGACCAGATACTTGTCAACGCCGCCATCCTTGTACTTGGAGCCCTGCGGCAGCTTGTCGCCGTAGGTGTAGTTCAGGCCGATTGCCTTGTCGCTGTCAGCCTTGGAGTCTACCATCAGTACGGTGGTATCAGCAGTAACATTGAACTGCGCACCATCGATTGCAATGTAGCCGGAAACATTGGCCTCATTGCCGCCACGGTACAGGTCGGTCGTGTTCAGGGAGCCGGAGGCGTCCTTCGCGTCCTTGATCGTACCGTAAACCTTAACATCGTTGATGTAGCCATCCGCATCGATTTCGGAATAGCCGATCAGCGTACCCTTAGCGCGGGCATTCTTGCTGTAGGAGGTATCCTCCGTAACAGTCACATTCTCAGAGCCGGTCCAGATGGTATACTTGACATCGCCGCCTGCCGCCTGGCTGCCGCCGGTGACAATGTAAGCATAGTTATCGCTGGACTCGCCGACCAGATCGGTGCTCTGCACCTTGACCGCCGCCATCTTGACGCGGGTCAGGCCGTCGGTTTCCTTGGTGAATACCGCGGTCGCCGCATTAGTGGTGGTGAAAGCGTCGTCAGCCAGGGACTTGAACTGCTTGCCGGTGATCTGCTTGGAGCGGCCCGCAGTGGTGTACAGAATGATCGCAGCATCGTCAGCAATCTTGGTGCTGGCGATTTCGTCAACGCTGCCGCCCTGTGCGTTGGCCATGTTAGAAATGTACTTGTAGCCGTTGTACTTGTCGTTCAGAGTAAGGTTTTCGAACTTGGTATCCGAATCAGAACCGGAAATCTTGTAAGCGGTGCCAACAGTGAGGGAAACGCTGTCGTCAGACATGGTAACCGTCTTGGTGGAACCGTCAAAGAAGCGGATCTTAGCCTGATCGCCGTCCAGGCCGCTGGTACCCTTGCCGATCACTACGGCTACATCGCTCGGGAACGAGCCGTCGCCGTCATCGGTGTCAAGATCGAGTACAACGCCGTTGAAGACATAGGCCTTAACCGTATCACCGGTGGAGACATCGGTATCCTCGGAAGCCATGTTGTACCAAGTGCCATCCAGCTCGTACTGAACGTAGCCATCCTTTTCCTTGTAGCCGGTCAGCTCGGTGGTCAGGATGTCCGCGCGGACGATGTCCTTGCAGTCCTCGTAGAGGTTCTCAGACATAACCGCATAGTCGTCCTTCACGATTTCCTCGTCGATGTTTTCATCCTCAAACTCGTAGGACTTGCCATCAAAGGTGATCTTATCGGAGCCAACATAAGTTACCTGGCCGCCGGTGTAGGTGGTGATGATCGCGGTGTCGATCTTGTTATTGCTGTCGGTATCGACAAAGACAACCTTATTCATGGATACCTTATTTGCAGCGGTATCGTCGAAATAATCCAGCGTCTTATTTTCAGCAGTCGCGCCATCAATGATAGTGCTGATCTCATCCACGTCGTCAACTGAGTAGGAGGAGCCGCCGAACTTGATCTTGGAGCCGTCCTTCTCAGTCGCATTCATGTAGGTGGTGTAAACCGTATTGTCCGAGATCGCGTAAACGCCGAGGACATTGTTGGTCTTGCCATCCTTGAACATGACCTTGACCTTCTGGCCCAGCAGGCTGGAGTAATCCGTGCCTACCTTGGAGAAAGAAACCGTGCCACTACCACTATGGTAGTTGTCAGACGAATATGTGCTGTCAAGCTGAATCTCCAGAGAATCCGTGGAGATCTTGATCAGGGTGCCGTAGTCGTAGGACAGGCCCATGTAAGCGGAGCCGACAGTCTCCTTGACGCCGCCGTTGAGGATATCGTCAAAGGAGTCGGAATCGGTGGACCACTTCACGCGGTTGGTGTCCAGCGTATTTGCGATCATCTGCGCGGCGTACTGACGCGGCAGGCCCTGCTCCAGGCCGGAGTTGACGTCGTCCAGCAGGCCGGCGGAGCCAGC
>NZ_JAOQJE010000038.1:0-3281 GCF_025567315.1 Agathobaculum ammoniilyticum | reverse complement strand
CGGCTGGAGGCGCGTGTGGAGGGCATCGTGGTGGACACGTTCGGGGACACGATCGATCGGGAGATGCTCTCAGAGGAGCTTGCCGCCGAGCTGGACGCAAAAGCGACCCAGACCGCGCTCTCTGATGAAGCGGGAGCGCGTGTCCAATCGGATAAGGCCCTTGCCGACCGTTTAACGGCTAACGAAACACTGACCGCACAGAAATGTGAAATTTACTGCGGCAGTTATGCCGGAAGCTGGGACGGGGATTACAGCCATAGTAATACGAAAACCGTTTCTCTCGGCTTTCAGCCGAAAGCGGTTATTATTTCCTCGAGCAACGCGAGCAATATTGCCGGTTACGGCGCAACACTGGCACATATCGCGGTGGAGGATGCGGCGTCGCCATATGTTTCGATCACAAGTACCGGTTTTCAGGTAAGCCGCTATATGAACCTTTCGGCCAATGGTCCATTCCGGTATGTTGCGCTGAAATAGGGAAAACCCCCTCGAAATTCCGAGGGGGTTTTTTCCACCTTTAAAGATTACTGAACATCCTTAATCTCAGTAGCAGTCAGGGTAATCGCCTTGCCTGCCTTGATATCGTTTTCTGTCACAGTATACTCAAAAGTGATTTCGGTTGTAGAGCCGCCAGCCTTATTCTGGAGCTTGGTGCCGTTGGACAGCGTCAACTCATACTTAGCAGCCGTTCCACCATTATCGATGTTCGTGCCCGTTACAGTAATGGTAACCGTATCGTCTTTCGCTTTTGCCGCGGCCGCCGCAGCGGTCACAGCCATGTCCTTAGTAGTAGCCGTGGCACTGTCCTGCTTCAGATTAGCAGTCTCTACCGCCGCTACACCCACGTTTACCTTGGTGAAGGTGATATCCGTAATGTTAACGGAAACCTTAGCATCAGCAGTATCCACATCAGCAATAACAATGTCAGCAGTGTTGCCCGGCTTCAGGGTAATGTTCTGCGTGGTTTTGTATCCATCCACATCGATAGATGCTTTAGCAGTAGCTTCCGCGAAATCGCCTTCGACCGTCAACTGGACATGAACTTCCTTATCGCCAGAAACGTACTTGGAGCCTGCGCCAGTGATGATATCCTTATCCTCAACAGAGATTTCAGCATACTTGGTGCTGTAGTCGCCCTTCTCCTGAGTTTCGCCGCTGTCATCGCCGCTCTCGTGGCTCTTGCCGTCGAACGCGCCAGTGGTATCAACAACCAGAACCTTCAGGTCAACATCATCGTTGCCGTTTTCGTCAACCTGGAACATCACGTTGGAGGAGTAAGCAGTCTGATCGTTGCTGTCAATGTACTTCTCAGCCTTGGCCATCGCAGACGTGCCGTAGACGAAGTCCACGCCGATCTGGTCATCCTCGTCCGCAGCGGAGTCAACGAACAGGACAGCGGTGTCCGCGGTTACGTTGAACTTCTTGTTATCAACGCTGATGAACTTGGTGTCCGTGCTCTGGTTGCCGCCATAGTAAACGGTACCGTCATTACCGAAAGATGCCGCACCCTTAACCGCAGTCTGCTTGGAGGTATCAACATCCGCGATCTTGGCGACCTCGCTTACGTCGCTGATAACGTTGTCGGAGTTGATCGCGGAGTAGCCGATCAGCGTACCCTTAGCGCGAGCAGTCGCGTTCTCTTCGATAACGTCAACATACTCGTTGTCAGTCGTCCAGATCGTGTAGGAAGCATTGCCGTCCTTGTTCTGGCCGTTGTTGGTGACAACATATGCGTAGTTGTCGAAAGACTCGCCGCTGATGGTCATATCGTCGGTCTTGACAGTGATCATCATCGCACGGTTGAGACCGTTCTTGTCCTTCGTGAATACCGCGCCGGCTTCCTTAGAGGTAGCCAAATCATTGGTATTCAGCGCGTTATACTGCTTGCCGGTCAGCATCTTGGAGCGGCCGTTGCCGTCATACAGAATAACCGCGGCGGAATCATCCACGGTATAGTCCTTAGTGCTTACGGTTACCTTATCATTGCTCGGATCGGCCGTGCCGGTACCAACATAGAGGTAGCCATTGTACTTGATGGTGTCGATTGCCTCGAACTTCATCGAAGTATCCGAGCCGGAAACCTTGTAAGCCTTACCAGCCGAGCTGGAACCCAGGGTGACCTTGGTGTTGTCGGAGATGGTAACCAGCTTGGAGGTGCCGTCGAAGTAGCGGATACGGACCTGATCGCCGTTGATCGTGCCGTTGCTGACTACGACCGCAACGTTGGTCGGGAAGCCGCCTTTGCCGTCGTCGGACTTGATCTTAACGATCACGCCATTGACAACATAAGCCTTGACGGAGTCGCCGTTGGAAACATCCGAAGCGTTTTCGTCGGAAATGTTGTACCAGGTGCCGTCCAGCTTATACTGCTTGTAGTCGCCGTTGATCTTGTCATTCTTGTCGCGGGAGCCGTCCAGTGTGGTGCTGATGATATCAGCCTTGACAACATCCTTGCAGTCCTCATACAGGTTCGCGGAAACAACCGCCCAGTCGTCCTGCTCGATGTCCTCGTCGATGTTTTCGTCCTCGAACTTGTAGGTCTTGGAACCAGCGGTGATCTTATCGGAAGAAACGTAAGTCACTTCGCCGACCAGCTTCTCGAATACGATAGCGGTATCGATCTTGCCGTTGCCGTTCGCATCGACGAAAGTTACCTCGTCGGTGGACAGGTTGCCGTTGGACTCATTTTCGTTGAGTGCAGCGCCCTTGTCGAAATAGTCAAGAGACTGAGCCTTTTCCGCCTGCGCGCCGTCTACGCTGATAAAGGTAGTGGCGATCTTGGTGCCGTCGATCGAGTAGGACTTGCCGCCGAACTTAATCTTAGCGCCGTCCTTTTCAACGCCATTCATCAGGGTGGTGTAAACCGTGTTGTCCGAGATGGAATAGACGCCCAGAACGTTGTTGGTCTTTTCATCCTTGAACATGACCTTGACCTTCTGGCCCAGCAGGCTGGTGTAGTCCTCAGAAACCTTGGTAAAGGTCACATCGTCGTATCGGGCGATCTTGTGGTAGTTGTCGGAATCGTAGCTTTCGTCCAGCTTGATGGTCAGGGAGTCACGATCGATGGAGATCAGGGTACCGACATCCGAGGACAGGCCCATGTAAGCCTTACCAACGGTCTCCTTGACGCCGCCGTTGAGGATGTCGTCAAAAGACTGAGAATCGTTGGACCACTTGACACGGTTAGTATCCAAGGTGTTGTAGATCATCTGCGCGGCGTACTGACGCGGCAGGCCCTGCTCCAGGCCGGAGTTGACGTCGTCCAGCAGGCCGGCGGAGCC
>NZ_JAOQJE010000037.1:0-3609 GCF_025567315.1 Agathobaculum ammoniilyticum | reverse complement strand
CGGCTGGAGGCGCGTGTGGAGGGCATCGTGGTGGACACGTTCGGGGACACGATCGATCGGGAGATGCTCTCAGAGGAGCTTGCCGCCGAACTGGACGCAAAAGCAACCCAAGTCGGACTCGCCGCCGAGCAGCAGGCCCGCGAAGCGCTTTCCGGACGGGTCAGCGCGCTGGAGAATGCGGTGCCGCAGAAAAGCGAGATGTATTTCGGCACCTACACCGGAACCGGCAGCTATCCGCGCACCCTGTCGATCGGGTTCACACCCAAGGCGGTCATTATCGGCCATAAGGACGGCCTGATCGCGGACGAAACCGCGGTTTACAGCACCTTGATGCTGCAAGGCTACAAAACAGATTACTGTGGCATTGTTTCCAACGGTTTTACGCTGTATGAGTACAAATACAGCAAGCTCAATTACAACGGCGCGCAGTTTTACTACATCGCGTTCCGGTAAAAGGAAAAGGGAAAACCCCCGAGGAATCCTCGGGGGTTTTCGTTGCTGCCTTAAAATTGAAACAGATTTAAGACAGAGTAACCACAGGGCTGGTATACACTACAGTCAGCGTAGCGCCATCATCAGATACGGTCGCATCGTCAACCGTCCAGCTGGTAGCAGTTGCACCGGTGTAGTCACCAGCGAACTTAAAGTTAGCCTTAGCAGTGTAGGTCACAGTTACTTCAACAGTGTAGCCAATACCGGTTGTCGTCGGCAACTTATCATAGTTGTAATAAGTGTTGCCATTCAGCTTGTAGCTAACTGCAGCCGTTGCATTAGTAGTATCCGTTGCCGTGAACAAGTCGTTAAAGGATGCAGCGGAATTCCAAGAAGTATTAGTGGTCAGATCCTTAGCAGTAACAGTCGCACCAGAGATCTCGGAAGTTTCAATTGCCTTATTAACAACCGTAATGGTAGCAGAGGCATCGAACTCGTTCTCCGTACCCTTGCCAACCGTAAAGGTCAGGGTAATTACGTCGTCAACCGTTGCAACCGGCACATTGGTCATGGACAGCGTGGTGGAACCGTTTGCCGCAACCTTGGTGCTGGCAGTTAAAGCCATGCCGGTCAAAGAAGTACCCTTGGAGCTGATCGCGTTCTTCAACTCAACTGTAGTGTTCGCCGGAACATTCTTGGTCGTCAGCGTGAGAGAAACAGGCTGCGCGGAAGCATCATACTCCTGGGTCACATTTGCAATCGAGCCGGACCAGGTCGTGGTATCGTAAGTTTCCTTGAGTGCGTCAGCGTACTTGCCGCGGAACTGGTTGTCGCCAGACTCAACGACCAGCACTTCCAGATCGTCGCTGTCCTTGATCAGGTACAGGGCGTTGGCAATGTATCTGTCGCCGCTGGTGATCATCGCGCCGTCCGCATCGTCATACCACTTGGTAGCCTTGCGGATCGAGCCGGTCGAAGAACCAGTCTTCGCGTCGGTATCGATGTAGAATACCACGGTGTCAGCGGTTACGTCGCGCTCGTAATTCTGAACAGCGGAGCCATCCCAGCCAGCGATCTGAACCGTGGTCTGCTTGCTGTTCACATCGGTGATAGCGCCCAGACCGAAGTTGGTCTCGCCCAGCTTGTACAGATGTACGTCGTCGATGTAACGCTTGTCGGCATCCTCACCGTCGAGGGACTTATAGCCGATCAGGGTGTTCTTCTTGCGGTCACCGGTCTTGGCGTTCTTCTCGTAAACCGTTACGGCCTCGTCAGCGCCCTCGAGCAGCACGTTGTAGGAAACCTCGTTCGTGCCGGATTCCTTCGCGTCGGACAGGATGTAGCCGTAGAAGTCGTTGGAAGTGGTGGTTTCGGGCAGCTTGTCGACCTCAACAGCAATCGCCGCAACGCGGGTCAGTCCGTTTACGTCAGCGGTGAAGTAAGCCGCATCGCCCTCATAAGTGACAGCGGAGCTTTCCAGCGCCTTGAGCTGCTTGCCGGTGATGACCTTGGAGTCATTGCCGGTATCCTTGCCGTTATCCTCGAACAGGATAACCTTGGCAGTGTCGTCAATCTTCTTGCCGCCCAGAGCATCAGCCTTAGCGGTGTACGAAGCGGTGCCGACATAGGTGTAATCGCCGTAGTAATCGTCTTCCGTGGACAGACCCTCGAAAGAGTACTCGCCGCCGGAGATGCTGTACTCATACAGCGCGCCGACCTTCAGGGAAGCATACTTGATCGTGCTGTCATCGTCAACGTCAACAACCTTGGTAGTGTCGTTGAAGAACTGCAGCTTGACCTGATTGCCGCCAATGCCGGTATCCTTGTTAACGACCATCGCAATGTCGGTCACATCAGCCAGAGAGCCGTTGCCCGAAGAGCGCTTGATCTTCCATGCAACGCCGTTTACAACAACAGCCTCGACCTCGTCGCCCGCCTTAACGGTGCTGATATCGGTACGGCTGTCCTTGTCGGTTGCGCCATTGTACCACTCGTCGCCGATTTGGTACTCATGATACTTAACGCCAGTACCCTTGTTTGCGTTGTAGTTCTCGGAAGTGCTGTCCTTCTTCAGGCCGTCCAGCTTGCCGGTGATAACGTCAGCCTTGGCAACGCGGGTGCAGTCGTTGTAGCGGTCGTAGGAGATAATCGCCCAGTCGTCCGCCTTGAGGTCGTCGTCGATGTTCTCTTCGTCGAACTCATAGCTCTTGCCGGCAACTACCTTGGAGGAGGTAACAGAGGTGACCTCAGCCGCGGCGTAGTCGGTGATGATAACGGAGTCGAAGCGGCCGTTGCCGTCGGAATCGACGAACTGCATTACCGCAGAGGAGGTATCCCAATCGTCGAACAGCTCTTCAGCCTCAAAGCCGTACTTGCTGTTGGCAGCAGTGTACTTGACACCCGCCTGAGAGGTGAAGCTCTTGGAGGTACCCGAAGAGGCGCCATCCTCACCGGTTACGGCAGTTTCCTTGCCCTCGATGTCAGTGTAGTAAACATCGATGTAGTCATTGCCGTAAGCGTTCTCGATCGAGTAGGACTTGCCGCCGAACTTGACCTTATCGCCATCGGACTCTACTTCAGAAGCGTTAACGGCGTAGGCTTCGTTGTCGGAAACCGCATAAACGCCGAGGACGTTGTTGGTCTTGCCGTCCTTGAACATGACCTTAACCTTCTGGCCCAGCAGGCTGGAGTAATCCTCCTTCACCTTGGTGAAGTTGGTAGCGTACGGATTGCTGCCGGAGTAAACCTTATCGCTCTCCGCCTCGTCGATACCGGTCAGGGTGAGGGAGTCCTTGCTGACAGTAGTCAGGATACCAACAGACTTGGTCAGACCCATGTAAGCGTAGCCAACGGTTTCCTTGTAGCCATTGCCGAGGTTGTCGTCAAAGGAGTCGGAGTCGGTGGACCACTTGACACGGTTGGTGTCCAGCGTGTTGTAGATCATCTGCGCGGCGTACTGACGCGGCAGGCCGGACTCCAGACCGGAGTTGACGTCGTCCAGGATACCGGCGGAACCGGCATACTTCAGAGTGTTGGTGGACCAGTTGTGACCGGTCAGGCCAGCCTTGTCAGCGTCATAACCGGTCAGAACGAGCAGCATCTTCGCAGCTTCCACGCCGGTTACGGTCGCGTCGGGCTTGAAGGTGTTGTCGCCGTAGCCGGCGATGATGCCCTGGG
>NZ_JAOQJE010000036.1:0-3803 GCF_025567315.1 Agathobaculum ammoniilyticum | reverse complement strand
AGATTGTTTCGCACACTGCCGTGTGCGGCAGTACCTTAGACTGCTTTGCACAGCGCCCTATCTGGGCGCACTTTCACATTCTGCGTCAGGGCGGTCGGTATGCCGCCCCATTTTCTGAAACGCTTCCAGATTTCAACGGAATAGGCGGCGGTCTGTTCCTCTTTCAAGAGAAGATGAAATTCGTCCATAAAATACCGGGTGGATTTCCTTTCTGCCCGGTTGACGGTGACGCGGTTCCATACCTGGTCCTGCACAATGAGCATACCTAATTTTTTGAGCTGCTTCCCAAGCTGCTTGATGTCAAAGCAGACAAGGCGGTTTGAAAGCTCTACATTCGTCCTGTGGTTAAAGACGTTAAGGCTCCCGGAAACATAAAGCTCCAACGCCGCCGCGATACGCGCCGCTTCCGGCTCCGGCTGCTTCAAAAGCTCGTTGTAGAGGTCGCCCAAGATAGGCATTTTCTCCGGGTCGGGGTCTGCAAGGAAAGGGCGGTACACGTTCCTAACAGCGCGGTCAATGACGGTCTTATCGACGGGCTGCAAGCCCTCCTTGCCGCCTATGACAAGCTCGCAGAGGGAGAGGATAAAGTCGGATTTCAGCGCAAGGGGGCTGTCGTCCTCGCTGTAATTGAGGTTAATATCCATAGGGTTCACATACTGGGGCTTCCCGTCAATGCCCTTGCCCGTAGGCGATAACCGTATCACTTGCCCGTCAAGCCGCTGCACAAGGGAAAAATACTCTGCTTCCGGGTCGCAGATAATTATGTCGTCGTCGGTAATGAGGAAAGCGTTTGTCATTTCCCGTTTGGCGGCAAAGGATTTCCCGCTTCCCGGCGTACCCAAGATTAAGCCGTTGGGGTTCTTTAGCTGCTTGCGGTCGCAGAGTATCATGTTGTTACTAAGGGCGTTTAAGCCATAGTACAAAGCCGCGCCCGTCTGAAAAAGCTCCTGCGTGATAAAGGGGATAAAGATAGCGGTGCTTGACGTGGTAAGCCCTCTTTGAATGGGGATAAGGTTCTCCCCAAGCGGTACAGAGGACATAAGCCCCGCTTCCTGTTGGTAGTCAAGGCGGGTTAAGGCGCAGTTGTTCTTCTGTGCAATGCCCGCCGCCGCGAATACGTCATTTTCCAGTTTCCTTTTTGTGTCTGCCATGTTCACCACAAGGAACGTCAAGAGGAACATTCTTTCATTCCGGCTCTGCAAGTCCTGTAAGAGGTTCTTCGCTTCGCTGCCGAAAGTGGCAAGGTCGGACGGGATTATATCCATGTCGTAGCCGCTGCGTACCGCTTTTTTCTGTTCTTCGATTTTCATTTTGTCAAGGTCGGTGATTTTCCGCTTGATTGTCTTTATGGCTTCGGTCTGGTCGATACTGTGGATATGCAGATTGACGATAACGCCCGTTTCCAAGTCCAGAATGTCAGATAAGATACGGTCGTTTAATTCCGGCGCAAGGATTTCAAGGAATGAAACCGCGCCGATTTTGCGCCCCATGCGGAAATACCGCCCCTCGCCAAAACGGAAAGAGGACGGGGCGATAAAGTCCTTTGTGGAAAGCCCGGACGGGGCAAGCCATGAAAAATCAAAGGCAAACTGCCCGCCCTCCGGGTGGAAAATGCCATGCAGCATTTTAAGGCGTTCATAGCCTGTCATGGGGCGGGCAGACACGCCCAAGAGCTTAAAGTTGTTGAGTACGTCCGTTTCGATACGGGCAAGGCGGGATTTCGCCGCGCCCAGACTGTCGGCTTCAATGGCAAAGGTGATATATTTTGCTTTGACAAGCCCGTTGTTGCCCTTTGCAAGCTGGTTTTTCAGCATATCCCGGTATTCTGTGCGGATAGAATTGAAAGCGTCCTCCTGTGCCGGGATATTGACCGCCTTTTCCGCTTCGCCGCGCTGCGTCCCCTGATTGATGAAAGAGAGCTGCACCGAAACGGAAGCGTCAAAGTAGTTGAGGAAGTCGCACCAGTTCTCAAAAATGGCGGTCTTGTCGTCTGCCTGTGCAAGCTGATAGTTAATATCTTCAAAGGCGACGGTCTTTGAGTATTTCCGTCCCGTAACCTTGCAGATACCGTCCGGGTACATCTGGATATAAGGGATTGTCTGCTGCGCGGTGTGCGCTTTCCCGTCGCCCTTTGCCTGTCTGATGATTTCCGCAATCTGCTTTTTCTCGGCGCGGGTGAGCTTGCGGGGCGGGTTAGGCTTTGCGCTTCCCGCCGCGCTGTTTCTTCGTGTTTCCTTTTGCAATCGCTGATACCTCCTTTTCAAGTTTTCTCTGCCGTTCTAAGACGGAATAAAAGTTGTCTGTCCTGTATGGTCGTTCTTTGGGGGCTATGAATTTCGTCTGAATGATGTTCTTCACCACCACTTCAAGGGGCTGTCCATGCTTCTCATACATGGCAAAGAGGAAACAGGGCAGCATGACGGCAATCATAGCCATAGACGCAAGGCTTGTGCCTGTGCTGTCTTTGAGCAGAAAGAAAAGCGGCAAGCCGAACAGGAGAGCCGCCGCAAAACATACAATCTGCCGTTTGGTAAGGTTGAACGCTACTTTTGTCTTGACTTTGGATAAGTCTTTGGGTACGGGTACATACGCCAAGTGAAAACCTCCTTTCTCTGGGTTTGGTGTTGCTGTAACTTCCCATAAGGGTAATCAAGGCAAAGGTCAATCTATGCCCTTTGCCCGCCCGTATTATATGGGGGTTATCCGCGTCAAGGTCGGGTCGTATTTTCGCCGCTTCGCTCTGAAAATCTCCACCCTGCCCTTGACACGCCGCTAATGCGCGGAGAATATCGACTTCGCCAGTGCGCCGGATTTGAACAGGGAGAAACAGAGGATAACGGTATAGGCTGCAAGGGAGAATATCGCGCTGTGCAGATTGTCCGCTATTATCATGTTGTTTACCAGAACCGCGTAAATGCCGACGCATATCATAATGAGGAAGCCTTGAAAACCGATAGCGAACAGGGATTTGAGGTAGTTGTTTCCTATCTGCCCCCATTCCCGGTTCGTCATTGTTGCAAACGGGATAGGCGATACCGAACAGTAAAGGTAAATCTCTATCATGCGCCCGTAGAGGATAACGGTTATCAGTACGGACATGATTTTCATGCACAAGCTCACAAGGCTTGTTTCCATGACAAGTAAGAGCAGTTCGGGGATTTCCATAGCGTCAAGCCCGTCCTGCATGGAAGCAAGGGCGGCGGCAACATCAATCTCTGTGCTGCCGCCGATTACCCCCGCCGCGCCGGAAACAACGTGCTGCGCCATATCGAACACCGCCATAGTGATGTCAAAGGTGTGCGTCACAAGGTAGACTGCCACAAACGCCTTGAACACCCACTTGAAGAACATGGAAGTGTCAACGTCGTGCATATTGTTCTTTTCCGTTACCATGCTGATAAGCTCATAGCATAGGACGTAGGTAATGACAAGCCCCGCAATGGGTACGATTACATTCTCACTAAGGGTCTGTATCATGGAGAATATATTTGCGTTCCACCCTTGCGGGGTCTGCCCTACCTCTGCGGCGATAGTGCCGACTTTCTCGTTTACGTCCCCGAACATAGTTGACAGATTACCGTTTATGGCTCCTATGAGGATTTCCTTTATCCATTCGTTAATCGCGTCAAGTATGCTCTGCATAAGCCTTTACCCGCGCTTCTTAACCGAACAAGCCGGAAAGCAGCGGTACAAGGGTCATGCCGATAAGGGCAACGCCGCCGCCCGCCATAAGCTGCTTCATGCCCTGGCTCTTTATTGATGTGCGATAAAGAAGCAATAGAAGTGTAAAAAATTTTGCCGTT
>NZ_JAOQJE010000035.1:0-4000 GCF_025567315.1 Agathobaculum ammoniilyticum | reverse complement strand
GAAGCCTCGTCGCAGATTCCGTTCACCGCCTGCCGCAGCTCCTCCGGACTGCTGTCGAACCGCGCTTTCAGCTCGTTTGCCGGCAGGCTCGGCTGGTCGGGCAGGTCGGTGATTTTGTGTGTGAATTGCGTGATCTTGTGGTCAGAAAAAGACATGGTTTCCTCCTTTTTGTCGGTGCCGCCCGCGCGCGTTCCTTGGACAGCGCGCGCGGGCGCGCGTGGGGCGGAGCCGCCCCGTCTGGTTTTTCATGCGGGGAAAGTAAGCAACCGTTATAATAGCCCAAAAAACGGAAAGCGCAAGGGCAAGTATTTGCCCTTGCGCTTTTTCCCGTTTCTGCTATTCTGGTAGACGCTTACTTTCCCGTGTCGGTGCAAACGGCGGGCGGGGAACCCCTCACGCGCGCGCCCGCGTGGTCAGAGGAACGCGCGCGAGGGGGAACTCCGGCCGCCCCAAACAAAAGGAGGTTTTTCATGTCATTCAGCGATCATAAAATCACAGCGTTCCAGCACAAAATCACCGACCTGCCCGACCAGCCGAGCCTGCCGGCAAACGAGCTGAAAGCACGGTTCGACAGCAGTCCGGAGGAGCTGCGGCAGGCGGTGAACGGAATCTGCGACGAGGCTTCGCGGCTGGAGGCGCGTGTGGAGGGCATCGTGGTGGACACGTTCGGGGACACGATCGATCGGGAGATGCTCTCAGAGGAGCTTGCCGCCGAACTGGACGCAAAAGCAACCCAGACGTCGCTTAATACCGAAAGCGAGGCGCGGGAAGCGGCTGTTTCCGCACTGGATACCCGTCTGACCGAGGTGGAGGCACAGAAATGCGAGATTTATCTTGGCAGCTATAACGGCAACGGTGAAAAGAATACGCAAGCAATCCGCTTAGGCTACCAACCCAAAGCCGTGCTGGTTGCAAACGCCAGATGGATTGGCAACGTAGATAATCCCCAGCGCATGGAGCTTGCAATGCCAGATATCGCAGCATATCATTTAGTTGTCACCTCCACGGGCTTTGAGGTGAAAGGCATGCTCAACTGCACCAACACGGAGGACAGTGTGGCAAATCCGTATCGGTATATCGTGTTCAAGTAATGTACAAAAGGGAAAACCCCTCTCTTTCGAGAGGGGTTTTCTATACTCTGAAAATTTTAAGAAGCCAAAGTGTAAACGATAGTCAGAGTGTTGCCAGAAATAGTAGCGCTCTTGGGGCTATTCATGTTGGTCGTTGTAACTATGACGGTGGAATCAAATTCGTAGTTCGGGCTAGTGATTGCCAGCGTATAGGTTGCGGTGGCCTCGTCAGTAGCTTCCCAAGTTCCATCAACACCAGCTACATCGGTTTCAACCCAGTTGGCCGGATCCGCAGTAGCGGTTACCAGAGCGCCATAAGTCGAATCGGTAAAGGTAATGGACGGTGCAACTGGGCTCGAAGTCAACGCGCTCGAAGTCGGAGCGGTAACAGAATCCGGAGTCAGGGTGGAAATCTTAGCCTTTGCAACCGTAAAGTCGCGGACAACTGTCTTGCTGCCAATCTTCAGGGTCATGGTGTACTTGCCAGCATCCGCAGACTTATCGTTGGTGATAGTAACATTTATCGTTGCAACATCGTTGGTGGTAACCTGCGAGCCAGAGCCATCTACTACAACAGATGTAGTAAACTTGCTGCTTGCATCAGCCTTGGAAGAATCAACGATAGATACCTCAGCGTAGTAGCCCTTCAGACCTTCCACGTTCGCGGACAGGGTCTCCGTGTCGGACGTTTGGCCATAGGTCATCGCATCGCCAGCCATATCCTTGGTTACAGTAACGCCAGCAGAGGTGGAAGTATTGTCTTCGTCGTCATCATCGCCATCGTCGCTGCCATCGTCGATCCAATCGAACTTGCCGGTGTTGTCGATGATCAGGAGCTCAAGATCAGCCTCGCCATCAACCACAGCCTCGTCAAGGATATATGCAACGTTGTTCATGTAATCGTCGTTAACATCCTTGTCAGCCTTGCGCAGCGTGGTCGTGCCGTAGATGTATTCCTGGCCGATCGCGTCGTCGTCCTCGCTGGAGTCAATCACGAGCACCTTGGTGTCCGCGGTGACGTTCAGCTGGTTGTCGCCAACCGAGATGGAGCGGGTGGTGGAAGCCTTGTTCGCGCCTACCGCCAGGTTGCTCTGGCTCGGCGTGGTGTTGCTTACGCTCTTGAGCAGGCCGTAGCTGTCGTCAACATCCTGGATGTAGCCGTCAGCATCGATGCTGCCGTAACCAATCACGGTACCCTTGGCGCGGTCGCTCGCGGTGCCGTTCTCTTCCTTAACGGTCAGGTTCTCGGAGCCGTTCCACAGGGTGTAGGTGACGTCGCCGTTGCTGCGCTCAACCGCGTCCGCGGTGATGTAGCCGTAGTTATCGTTGGAGGTGCCGGAGATATCGCCAATGGTAGAACCAGACTTAACCTCAACAGAGGCCAGGCGGACACGGTCCAGACCGTTGTAATCCTTGGTGAATACCGCGCCAGCGCCGTTGGTGGTTACCAAATCAGCGGAGGAAGCCAGGTTGTTGAACTGCTTGCCGGTGATGGTCTTGGAGGAGCCGTTCTCGTCCCAAACAACGATCACAGCGTCGTCCGCGACGCGCTTGCCGGCAATCGTGTTGTTGCTGCCCAGCGCAACATCCTCTTCATCGCCAGAAGAGTAGCTGCCATAGATCAGCGTCAGGTAGCCGTTGTACTTCTGGTTCTTCAGCTCTTCCAGCTTGGTAGCGCTGTCGCTGCCGGAAACCTTGTACGCACGGCCGAGCTGAGTGGCGTTGCCTGCGATGCTGTTATCACTGTCGATCGTGACAGTCTTGAGCGTGCCGTCGAAGTAACGCAGCTTGACCTGATCGCCGTACAGGGTGGTCGAGCCGCTGCCGTTACCGACAACAACCGCGACATTGGTCGGGATTGCGCCCGTGCCGTCGTCGGTGTCAACGTTCAGGATAACGCCGTTGGCAACATACGCCTTAACGGTGTCGCCTACGGATACGTTCTCATAGCCGGTGTCGCTGTCCGTGGTGTCGATGTTATACCAGGTGCCGGCGATCTCGTACTGGCTGTAGTTGCCGTTATCCGAGGTCTTGTTCTTGCTGCCCTCCAGCTCGTCGGTGACAATGTCAGCCTTGACGATTTCCTTGCAGTCCTCGTACATGCTGTAGGACATTACCGCGTAATCGTCCGCTTCCAGCTCTTCATCGATGATTTCATCGGCAAACTTGTAGGACTTGCCGGCAAAGGTGATCTTGTCGGAAGCAACGTTGGTCACTTCGCCGCCGATCTTCTCAAATACGATCGCGGTGTCGATCTTGTTGTTGCCGTCGGAGTCAACAAAGGTTACCTCAGCCAAGGAGGTGTTGCCATTGGTGTCGTGCTCATTCGCAGCAGCATCCTTGTCAAAGTAGGTGTACGCAACCGTGTCGGTTTCAACGCCGTCAATGCCGACAAAGGTCAGGTCGATCGACTTGGTGCTGTCCACAGAGTAGGAAGAACCTTCAAACTTCAGCTTCTGGCCGTCCAGCTCAACATTCTTCATCAGGGTGTTGTAAACGGTGTTGTCGGAAACCGCGTAAACGCCGAGGACATTGTTGGTCTTGCCATCCTTGAACATGACCTTGACCTTCTGGCCCAGCAGGGAGGTGTAGTCCTCGGAAACCTTGGTGAAGTTGACCAGGTCGCCGTTGCTGTAGTTACGGTCGGAGTTGTGGTAGTTATCAGAGTCGTAGTCAGCATCGATCTTGATCGTCAGGGAGTCGGTCTCGATCGAGGTCAGGGTGCCGTAGTCGTAGGACAGGCCCATGTAAGCGGAGCCGACAGTTTCCTTGACGCCGCCGTTGAGGATATCGTCAAAGGAATCGGAGTCGGTGGACCACTTCACGCGGTTGGTGTCCAGCGTATTTGCGATCATCTGCGCGGCGTACTGACGCGGCAGGCCCTGCTCCAGGCCGGAGTTGACGTCGTCCAGCAGGCCGGCGGAGCCAGC
>NZ_JAOQJE010000034.1:0-4348 GCF_025567315.1 Agathobaculum ammoniilyticum | reverse complement strand
CTGTTCGTCTGCATCGTCTGTACGGGAAAAACGGGCGGCCATCGTGTTATGCGAGTGCACGTCCATGACGTGCAGGTACCGTTCTGGGTCCGGCTGCTGCGAAAGGTCTGTCTCCACGCTGGCCTTGTCAATGCGCTGCGGCGGGACGTGCAGGACGTATTGGCGTCCCTGCCGGTCCCACAGTACGTTGACCAGCGCCTCTACATCCCTGCCGTAGTCCACGCACACGCGCCGGAAAAATGCGATGATCTGCGCGAGCAGAGCCGCCGGGAGCCGAGGCAGGCTCATATGGAAGCCTGACCGGACGCCCTCCAGCTCCGCAATATGCTGGGACGGCGCGATAAATGTGCCGATCTCGTTGCGGCGCATTTCGTATACCCTGCCGTCCTGCGCGGGGATGTATGCGATAGCTTTATCCGACTGCTCCGCCTGTTCTGTGCTGCAGAACAGCCCTTTGTAGCCTGGGAACCGCAGCACGCCCTTTTTCTGGGCCGTGACCGTAGGCTTGACGGTACATACCGGATCCTTGTCCTTTTCCTTCAGCTTCTTCAGTGCGTCCTTGAATTTCCTGCCCTTCTCGATTTTGGCCTTTGTCTCGAAGATACTCGCGTCCGCACTGGATACCCGCTCCGTGATACCGGCGTAGCCCACAGTCCAGGACACATGGCTGCGCGCTTCGAGCTCAGGGCAGTCCGCGGACATTTTGACGCGGAGCTGTTCAAAGGTCATGGCGGGGTCTGTGATATCTTCCCGGATAGAGCCGTACTCGAATACAGGGGTTGCGTTGGCCAGCCGTGCGAGGCGGGCCTCCGCATCGTCCTCCGCGACCGCGCCGAACAGGTCTATGACCTGGCCGGCCGCGGGCTGCGGGACGGGCGCTGCTGCAGGTTGCTGTGCTGGTGCAGCGGTGACTGCCTGCGTTACGGGGCCTGCTGTTTGTTGTGTGGGCGCCTGAGGCTGGCTTACCGCTTGCTGTATTGGCTGCGGTGCGGGGAGGGGGCCGTCCTGCGGCGTCTGCTGCAGGACGGGCTGCCCTGCACTGTACGGTACAGTCTGGGGCGGCTGCATCTGTGGCTGGATCTGTTCCACCTGCTGGGGTATGGCCTGCGGCTGCGCTTCCGGAGCTGCGGCCGGCTGGCTTCCGACAGGCGCCGGCTGGGGCTGCATTACCTGCGCTGATGCGGGTATCTGGTCCCCAAGGTCTACCGGCGGGAGTGCGGAACCAAAAAGCTCCTCCAGGCTATTTCCGGTCCCAAGATCCATTCCGTTCATGCTGCTGTTCTGTTCACTCATAGTTTTTTTCCTCCAGTCTTTGTTTTTGCGCAAAAAAAGACCATACAGCATCCGATAGTGGATTTCTGTATGGTCTGGTCAGGTGATGAATCAAGTACGGAGCTGGTGTGCGGTCCAGACAGGCAGACTGCCTCCTGGGCGGGTTACTCTGACACGAATTACTCTGACCTGATTTCTCCTTTAATATAACACGGTTTACCTGCTTCGGAAAGATGAAATGTTTTTATCTTTATTCTTTATTAAGGTAAGGATGTGTCGGCAGATATCAATGTAATAGAGACATTACAGGTACTAAAAGCTGAAAGGATAAAATTTTTATAACACTCGTATATAAACACAACAATCCAGATCTTTCGTGAAGAACTACAGCCGTTTCATAAAGAGATTTGCGAGTCAGCCTCGTATGTATTGGGCTGTTGGAAAGCGACCCTGCGGCGGCACAGGGCTATTACCCCCAGACCGTTCAAACCAATGTCATACCCTTGTAGCATTTTGGATAAAATGATTAGCTATTACTTTATATTTGACAAACACACCACCGACACCTGCAAAAACAATAAAAACCGCCATCCTGCTAATGCCATTCAGCATTAACAGAACGATGTCTGCATTACCATATCTCCCCTCAATCTTTTCGCGCAGCCACTGCTGGTCGTCGCAGTGTTCCGTGATCTACACGTTCGCACATATCCCTAAGGTAAGCGTAGGACGGTCCTGCCATTGGCTATATTTGTTTGTATTTCATTATGTAGCCCCTTCTTGTACGATTATTGACAGGAGTCACTATTTATCAATAGTGACTCCTGTCCCGTTCTCAGCATATTTCCCAATCGCATTTAATATTGTCACTGTTTCTTTGTCATTCGTATAGCATCGTTCGCATCGAGTAAAGTTACAAGTGCGTATCCAGCTAAGAGTAATAAAATAAATTCCTCAGGTATAAGACCGCCTTTTTTCTCCTTAACGAACACAAAAAAACCAATTGCAATGCATACAAGCACACGTCGCATATAAAAATTCTTTTTTAATTTGACACTCAACTTGAAGTGGTTATTTAGCACATATGCAAAGTAAAATAAAGCAATAAAAAGTGGAACTGTGAGCCAAATAACATACTCGGGAATTGCTGGAACGCTAAATAAATTGAAAACACCGATAAGAAACGAAACTACCGATAGCGGGATTATTGCATAGTATATTAGAATGTTCTCTTTCATAATAATGATTATGCCGCTTCAAATGATACATCATATGCACTACTATAATTGAGTTCTGCATATGGATAGGTATGCCACCCAGCTATTACAGTAGATGTTCCTCCCGAAATCGAGTCGTAAATAACAGAGCATTTTCCGTATCCTCCTGCATCTTCAATATCTTTTCGCGCATAAGCATCTAGATACGCCTGAGCTATGCCCGCAGATAGCAGGAGTTTAGAAAATATGTATTCTGGAACAACTCCTAAAACCGCAAGTACAACACTTTTTATGGTTCCAAACTCTCCAGCCATCAACTTTAGTGTATCTTCTTTATCGCAAAAAGTAACTACATTTTGTACATATCCTTCATCAAGTTGATATTTAAGATCGTACTGATATGAAAGAACTCCACCACTAGGTGCATACCAACGCTGAGCCTGCGAAGCATATATGGACGACTCTTCAGGAATGAGCGCTGCAATATGAAATTCATAATGTCCTAATGCATTCTGTGCCTTCAATTGATTGTAAACAGACTCTTTTAATTCTGCATACGGATCAATACTTTCATTCGCGGCAAAGGCGAATGGCATCGATAACAGAGATAAAGAAAAGCAGAGCAAAATTGATATGAACTTTTTCATAATTATGCCTCCTCTTATTAATATTCATAACTTTTAATTTATCTGTAGATAAACAGGTCATAAGTTCCCCAAAACATTGGTATCACAACCTTTCGCTATACAAAATAAGCAAAAAATTTACAGGAAATGGTTTTTCTATAGATAGAATAGCATTTGCTGGATATTGTGTCAATAGAAGGCTGCAATCACTTCTTTTTTTGTGTATTTGTCATAATATCCAGGCTGTAACCTTATTTTTAAATTCTACTTTACATTTTCGTTCTCCCCCATAGATTTTACGCTATAAATACCACCTGCAATGATTTTTCCATCACGAGACATTAATAACTGGCTTTATTCGTCACACCGTCTTATTTCGCCGCAAACAGATTAGGTATGTTTTGCTGCCTTTTAATTATTGGGGACGAAAATAGTTATTCCAACGTGGCGGCAGGATGATAAACCCTATATTCTGTTTTCAACAGAACAATCTTCAAAAAAGCTTGTTCATACATAAAACACAGTTGCCCCGCACTTCTTCCCTGTTCTGTTCGGCCGAAAGACCGTAGAGTTTCTTCCTGATCAGACACACTTGTTTCATGAGCCAATCCAGTTTCTGATTCAACTCATCCCTTTCAGTCTTCAGACTCTCGTGTTCCGCGTGGGAAATGGTTACCATTTCTGTGTTGCTTGTAGTGGCGCTTTCTTTATAATCCCGATAAGCAGTATCTTAAAATATATAGACGAGTCTTTTTTGTTTTTGATGCATCTTTTTCGAGATATGCTGCAATTAATTTATTTTTATCTTATCGGTACCGATTCAACATTGCAATCGCCTACAGAGAAGATAAAAACATTTCATCTTTCCAGAGTAGGTAAACCGTGTTATATTAAAGGAGAAATCAGGTCAGAGTAATTCGTGTCAGAGTAACCCGCCCAGGAGGCAGTCTGCCTGTCTGGACCGCACACCAGCTCCGTACTTGATTCATCACCTGACTAGACCATACAGAAATCCACTATCGGATGCTGTATGGTCTTTTTTTGCGCAAAAGAGAAAGGAAGATCAATATGCAATGACAGAAAAGCTGATGAAAGCCATCTACAGTGACCCAGCCCAGACAATCACCCTTACAGCCTGGGCGGATACCGTTGCCGTGGACCCGCGGGACAATTTGCTCATCGCGGTCCGGCTGGGCGGTTATCCGGAAGTGACAGCCGGCCTTGTCAACGCGG
>NZ_JAOQJE010000033.1:0-4467 GCF_025567315.1 Agathobaculum ammoniilyticum | reverse complement strand
CACCTCTTACCTTGTATTGCTTTGCCTATTATAGCAGGGCTGTACAGGCCAGTCAACCAAAGGAGGAATTTCCCATTGAATCAAAATAAACTGCAAAAGGCGCGTCCCGCCCTCGGATGGATGGAACGCGCCTTCTTATTTTACCGTATCGCGCTGGTGCTGCCTGTCATCGCCGCGGTCCTGATCCCGCTGGCCTTTGCCGTGGAGGACATGTGGACGGCGGACCGCATCATCAAGGACGTGTATTCCAAGATCGTCGCCATTTCAACCGTACTCGCCGGCCTGATGAGCGCGGTGGCGGTTATCGGCGCCAAAATGAGCGGCACACAGCAAAAGGCTGACAGCGCGTGGGAGTGGCTCAAAAGAGTCTGGCTCGCCTGGGTCATCATCAACGGCATCGGCGCGTTCATCGCCTACGTCCGCCCGCTTTTTGACAGGCTGGCGACGCTGGAATGACTTTATCGCAGCAGCTTCGGATAGTCTGTCCGGCCGTCTACGATACGGTATACATAGACCGTTTGGCCGATTACTTTGTAGATGCAGACATAATTGCCGCAGATCAGCTTTCGATACTGATGCTGCGCTAAAAAAGCATCCGGATGCAGAGCACCCATGTATGGCTGCTCTGCAAGAAGTGAGATGGTATCAAGCAGTCTGTCCGTGATCTCTTCTGCGGATCTCGACCCAACCAGCATCAAATGCAGATCCGAGATACGGTCAATATCCTCCCATGCAGGGGTGAGGAGCACAAGCTGTGTGTCAGGCATTGCGATACTTCTCCTTCAGCATTTTGCGGACTTCATCAACCGAATAGGTGGGTTCGCCGCTGAGCCTGGAGAATTCCGCTTCAAGGATAGCCGCACGGTGCTTTAGAACTTGTTCACGGTTTTCAAATGCATCTACGCTCATGAGGACGACATCGCCTTCCCCGTTTTTGGTGATATAGATCGGCTCCTGGCTTTCGTGCGCGAGGGTAGAGATCGCATTATAGTCATTTCGAAGGACGGTAGAGGACTTGATCTTCATTGCAGCCACCTCCAAGAATTATGGTATTATTATATGATAATTTCGCCATGTGTACAAGAGCAAAATACTGTGCTTACAAGGATGATCGAAGAAGCTGCATGGACGGAAAGGAAGAAAAAACATGAGGACAACAACTGAATAGTATAAAGACGCTTCTGTTACTGAAGCGTCTTTTCTATTAGCGGCGCCGTATCATATTTCCCATATGCGGCCTGGTTTTTTGTTTTACTTGAAGGGAGGGAACCTGAAATTCTCGAAAAGTTAGTAAAAGCCCTGTTTGAATGGCTGGCGTCGCTGTGGTATGAGATGGTGGAATATCTGCTGGACCAGCTCATGGAGCTGTTCAATGTGGATCTTTCCTACTTCGCAGAACGCGTGCCGGTCATAGACGACATTGCAAACATCTTTGTTGCGGTGGGCTGGGCGCTGCTTATCGGCAACCTGGCGTATCAGGCGATGCGTTCCATGGCCTCAGGCGTCGGCATCGAGGCGAAGGAGCCGGGGCGGCTGTTCCTGCGCAGCGCGATGTTTTCCTTTTTGCTGCTCGTCAGCCGGCAGATCTGTGCGATTGGCTTTGACCTGTCCGCCACGGTCATGGAGATGCTGCAGGTGCCGGACGCCGTCACCTTTGACCCGTTCGGGGAGGAAACCTTTGATACGCTCCCCAACGCGGGCTGGCTCATCGTCATCGTGGTAAACATCGTCATCCAGTGGCAGCTTATCCGGCTGTTCTTCGAGGTCGCGGAGCGGTACGTTATCCTCTGTGTCCTGACGTACTGCGCGCCGCTGGCCTTTGCGATGGGCGGGTCGAAAAGCACAGGCGATATCTTCTGCGGCTGGCTGCGGATGTTCGCCAGCATGTGCGTACTCATGGTGTTCAATCTGATGTTCGTCAAGCTGGTGCTGTCCGCGCTCTCCACAGACCCGAACGGCGCGGCGATCATCCCGTGGGCGATGCTCGTGGTTGGCATTGTCCGTATGGCGAAGAAGATGGACGGCGTTATCCTGCGCATCGGCCTGAACCCCGCTCTCACCGGGGACACGCTGGGTGCGCGCTTCCCCAGCGCGTTCACGGCCATGGCCCTGCGCAGCATCGCGTCCGTCGTGACACGCACGGCGGTGCAGAACACACCGTCCGCCGGACACCGCAATACCTCCGGCCCTCCGCCGCGGGAGGGCCCGCTCTGAGGCGGTATGGGGAAGGACGGTACAGGGCCGGTTTCCGGCAGCGGACGGGAAAGTGTCCGCCGCCAGACAGCGGCAGGGGAGACGGCTGCGACCCGCGGTGCGGGCTCGGGTGTGCGGGCAGCGCAGGAGCTGGAGGCCTTCCGCCGCCGGTACGGTGCGGACAATACGGAGAAGATGCGGCAGGTGCGCGGGACAGTCTCCATCAATGCGAATGACTTTGATGATGAAAGCCATATTAGTAGCCATGTGGAGAAAAACAGCAGCGCCGCCGAAACCATCTCCGAAGCGGGCGGCAGGGTGACGCCGCCGAAGCGCCCGCTTACGGCAAATTTTGGCCGCATGAGCCCGCCGCGAACAGACGGCAGATTGCCGCCGGTAACGCCGCCGCGCGCAGAGGGCGGAAAAGCCGACTGTATTCTCTGGCAGGATGCCCCAACTGGAAAGAGGACGGTCCCCGCTCCCGCTGCTGGGCCTGTGGACAGCGTACCGCGGGAACGCCGCGTGCATGGAGCTACATCCGTTACGGCAGCGTCGGCACGGGAAAACGATGTGCCGATGCCCAGACAGGGGCGGACGGCATCCGCCCCGTCCTCAATGGCTGTTGGCATAATACCCGCTGCGAACGCTGTTAATACGCCGCTGACAGACCGCCCCGTACAGGGAAGCGCTGCAGTCACAGTACAGGAGCAGACGCGGGCCACCGTACAGTTAGGGGATGCACTATCAGTACCGTCTGTCTCCCCTGGCGGCATGGCGCAGGCTCACCGCACAGACAAGGAGGTATCCGCTGCCCGCATTGCACCGGCGCGGGAAAGCGCGCCGCAGTTTGTCGTGCCTCGTCTCGGCAGTGCGGTTACACCAGAGCGGCAGGATATCCTCGTTGCCCAGCAGGTTGCGGCACGCAGAGCGACGCATGAGCAGGGCTTGCCGGCCGTGCAGCCGGCAAGCCAGAGGAAAGCGCCGGCAGGATCGGAAGCAGCGCCCCGTGGTGTATCTGCGGATTACAGCGGCTGCCCGCCGGTACGCCCGGCAAGGAGGGAAAGCAAACCGGGGCGTTGCAGCACTGCGGTCCATCCGGACGACACCCCGGGCATCCGCACGCCGGATATGGTAACGCCGCCGCCTGCCGTCCAGCCCCGTACCCTACGATGCAGCGCACAGCCGCTGAAAAGTAAAGCGGCGCCGGAAACACCAAAGAGAGGAGGAACCCACAATAGAAAACGTAAAGGGATGCTGATAAACTCCGTCCGGCTCGGCGTCCGCCAGCCCTTTGACGCGGACAGTGGGATCACGGATATCTGGACGGTAAACCCGTTCCTCAACCTGATCGCCCCGTTTACCCCCACCGGTATTTTTGTCACCGCCTCACTGGTCACGATGGCCTGCCTGCTGACGCGCAAGGGGTATAACTGGATATCCGGCTATCATCCGGTAAAGGACAGGCGCGGGTTCGATATCCTGCCGGACGGCACACACGGCTCGAGCCGGTTCATGAAGCGGGAGGAGATGGGGCGGGTACTGGATGTGGGCAGGCTGGACAGCCTTTCCGGCACGGTCTACGGTAAGCATAAGGACGACCCGATGGACAGTGACGCTTATGCGGACTATGTCGCGTCCAGCAAAAAGGCCGGCCTCGCCGGCAGCCTGCTGGTCGTGGGCGCGCCGGGTACCGGCAAGAGCTGGGGGTTCGTCCGGCCGTTCGTATTCCAGTGCGTGAAGCGGCGCGAGAGCATCGTCCTGACCGATCCCAAAAATGAACTTTATGAAAGCATGGCCGGCTACTTGACCGATCAGGGTTACGAAGTGCGGGTGTTTAACCTGCTGGATATGGAGCACTCGGACCGCTGGGACCCGATCGGCGAGGCGGACCACGACCCGCGGCTCATACCGGTCATCGCCTCCACCATCATCGCCAATACCTCAAGCGAGAAGGAGACCAACGATTTCTGGTCTAAAGCTGAACTTAACCTGCTCACGGCGCTGTTGTACTATGTCCAGAACGAACAGGACAAGTCCGGACGGCGACTGCCGCTGGCGATGCGGCGGCTGGGCAGGGTGTTGGCCCTGCTCAGCGAGGACGGCCTCAAGCAGATAGATGAGACGATAAAGCGGCTGCCTGCAGGGCATCCGGCCAAAGGCCCCTACGGCCTGTTCCTGAACGCCAAGGAGAATCTGCGCGGCAACATCGTGATCGGTCTCGGCAACCGGCTGAACGTGTTCCACGATGCGCTGGTGGACAGCCTGACTTCGGAC
>NZ_JAOQJE010000032.1:1327-4699 GCF_025567315.1 Agathobaculum ammoniilyticum | reverse complement strand
CTTCAAGTAAAACAAAAAACCAGGCCGCATATGGGAAATATGATACGGCGCCGCTAATAGAAAAGACGCTTCAGTAACAGAAGCGTCTTTCTTCCATATTTAATTGTTATCTGGGTTGAATCAATCTCAATAGGAAGCCCGTACAGAAAACGGGTTATCCGACCGTACAACCTTAGATTACTATATCTATAGTTTGCAACTTAAATTTTATATCTAATTTTCGATTATCCGCATAAATACTATATTTGCAAGCATTATGAGGTATAGGAAAATAACCATTTTACCACGAATTTACCACAATTGAACGAGCCTTGATATGATAATAAAATTACACTAAAAGGACACCCTTGATATATAAGCGGTGTCCTTTTGTTGAAAAGCGGTCAATCCTAAGACTAACCGCTTTGTATGTACGAGTATGAAATTGTCAAATACAAATAGTCAATGAAATTCAGTATTTAATACTTCTACTTGAAAAAGTAAGTATTTTTCTTCTTCCGCTGACAAAAAACGCTTAGAAAGAACAGGACATTCTTCTAACATTTTCTTTTTCATGTTAATATCAACACATTCCGTTGATTTGCCTGTAATCCTTAGCCATTCTCTTGTTCTTTCTTTTTTTGCTAATATCTGAACATTCCCATTTTCTCGTAATTGTTTGTGTACTTGATTTTCGTTATTCGTTGAAATGTATAATTTACCATCATATTCCATCACTGCACCAAATGGTCTACCAGCAGGAAAATCTCCATTTATTGTTAATACATAGAAATGTCCACATTCTTTCAAAAACTCATATATTTTACTCATGAGCTTTACACCACCTTTACAACTTCTGATTATATTTGCTATACCTGATAAGGTCTTACCTTCTCAATCATCATTTCAAACTTTTTCTGCATAGGTGTTCCATAAACAATCTCTTTGTTTGGAAACTGCATATCAAATTCTTTTACGCGCTTTTCGTCAACATTATAAATTTCATCTTCGCAATAACGACCACTTATTTTTGAAAATGCACCTTGATACAACTCACAAGCATGAAGTGCATCGGCATACATATTTTCTACATTACGAATTTTATATTTTTCTGCCGCAATAAAGCCTTGTCGAGTATAATAATCAGGGTCACCACACAAAAGAATACCTTTAAAACCCATTTTTTTTGCAATTTCTTTGGTATGAGCAATTAGCCTCCCACCAATACCTTGATGTTGATACTCTGGCAATACGCCTATCGGTCCTAGACTTAAAACTTCATAATGCTTTTCATCATCTCCCAAAATATACGATTTCAAGCACATTGAATTTCCAATTATTTTACCATCTTCCACCGCAACAATATCTAATTCTGGTACAAAAGCAGGACAATTTCGCATAATATGAATAAGATAATGGTCATTACAAGCTGGTGTATAATGATTCCAAAAGGCTTCTCTAATTACATTTTCTGTATCTCTATAATCACAAGGTAGTTCTTCTCTTAATTCAATCATTTTAACCTCCACAATTTCAGTTTGTCATTTTTTCATACCCATATTATAACAGTTTCATATATCCGCCACAATAAAAATCAACATGAAAATACACACCTTTTCTTTCTTCCTCTTGATTACCCACTACAGAAAAGAAAAAGCCCTGTCAAGAGCCTTGCCACCATTGGTGGTGCTTTGCACTCTTTACTGGGCTTTTTGTTTGCTGTATCTTCCATGCAAGAGGAAATTAAAGACCTCTGTTCCATTTCGCCTTTAGATAATCTTCATAATCTCCCTCATTAAAGTCTACTTGTGGAGAAGTATTAGGAATGTTTTTTCTGTTGTCTATATCCGCAAGTTGACGGAATATCCAATCATCATAAGGGTTGTGATATTTGTATTCTTTCGGTTGTTCTCTGTATCGGTCTAATCCTCGCATTTCCTTATGTACTTTCATCATACGTTCTATTTTTTGACGTTGTATCAACTGTTTGATTTCCATAAGTTCTTCAATTTCTACAATCTCATTAGAAAGATAATTGCTGATGTATCTAATCAATATGGTTTCCATGTAAAATTTCTTTTTCAATTGTAAAGTATAAAATTTAATTGTCGCTTATCATCTCTTGTTCAGTGACAAAAAACAGGTACACTGATTGCCTCAAATATGCAGGCTTTATTACAAAATTTATATACACTGCGCCTGTTTCTGAGGCTTGGTAAAGATGGGGGCTTCTTCTGCCCGTGTGGTAAACTTACAAAATTACTGTACACTGAGTTTCTATGATAAATCATAAAAATTCCCTTTCCATAAAAAAAGCAACCGATACACTGTCGATTGCTTTTCACAAAATATTTCGTTAGATTTGTCTAGTGTACTATAATATTGTATGTTGTAATATAATTTTGTCACTTATCAAAGTTATTCCAGCGTCGCCAGACCATCGAACAGCGGGCGGACGTAGGCGATGAACGCGCCGATGCCGTTGATGATGACCCAGGCGAGCCAGACTCTTTTGAGCCACTCCCATGCGCTGTCAGCCTTTTGCTGTGTGCCGCTCATTTTGGCGCCGATGACCGCCACCGCGCTCATCAGGCCGGCGAGTACGGTTGAAATGGCGGCGATCTTGGAATACACGTCCTTGATGATGCGGTCCGCCGCCGTCCACATGTCCTCCACAGCAAAAGCCTGCGGGATCAGGACCGCGGCGATGACCAGCAGCACCAGCGCGATACGGTAAAATAAGAAGGCGCGTTCCATCCATCCGAGGGCGGGACGCGCCTTTTGCAGTTCATTTTGGTTCAATGGGAAATTCCTCCTGTCACAATAAATTTGTCCCTTTGGTTGACTGGCCTGTACAGCCCTGTTATAATAGGCAAAACAATACAAGGTAAGAGGTGTGATGAAAATGGCATGGACCGATGGTAACCTGGCAAGCGCGCTTACCGAGCTGGAGGCCGTTGAACGCCGGCTGGAAGCAGGGGAGCGCAGCCGCGACCTGAAGCAGGCCGCGCAGCACGCATACAACAGCGCCTATGTCAACGAAAATCCCGCGCAGGCGGAATGGCGGCGCGAGATCCTGGAGCGGGCGCAGCATGTGATAGATGCATGCTTGAAGCAGTAAGGGAGGCCACGGTCTCCCTTTTTGCTGCCCTTTTCCATCAGACCTGGTTTGCCGCACTGATGATATCCCAAAACGCCCAGTGCGAGGCAGGCACATCCGCAAACCTGGTCTGGATAGACTGCACACGCAGCGGCCGGCTGGTCACACGGTTAATGAGCTTGGCCGCTTCCGCACGGGTGATGGACGCGTCCGGTCTGAACATCCCGTCTTTATAACCGTTGATCCAGCCGTGCATCTGGCCGTATGCCACCGCGTCATGTGTCTCCCCATAG
>NZ_JAOQJE010000032.1:0-1077 GCF_025567315.1 Agathobaculum ammoniilyticum | reverse complement strand
GCATCACGGCCGCTTCCGCGCGGGTCAGGGTGCCCTCCGGACAGAACCGGCAGTTTCCCATACCTTCAAAATACGGCGCGGTGACGCCATTACGCAGAAACAATGTGCCGTTGTTTTTGCGTACCGCACAGGCACTGAACTGCACATCGTCACGGATATTGCTTACTGTTATCTTGAGGACGCCCTGATTGGACAGAGACATAGGGTATGACTTGCCCCCAACTCTAATACTGCTGTCCTCATCAACATGGGCGGTCTCCTGCCGGCTGCCCACGCGCAGCGTGACGGTATCCAGCGTATAACCTTTGTCCGGCGAAACCGTATACGTCGCCGAGCCGCCGTCGTTCACACCCGTGCGGGAGGCCGATACGGTACAATTCTGTGTCTTGCCGATAGTGATCGAATGATCGTAGTAAGTGGTCAGCTTAGAGGCAGTAGCAGAGACCTTGACCGGTGCATAAACATCATCCACACACAGAATAACATCCTCGCCGCTCTGCTGCAGTTGGTAGTCTATTCCATCCACACTAATCTCGTCCTCGTCCGCATCCACCGTACGGCTGGTGCCGTCCACGGAAAGCGTGATACGGCTGAGGCGGTAGTTTGTCTTGGCCGAAATGGTAAAGCGCACATCCGTACCCTTGGGAACCGTGCTGCCGCAATCCCTGTCAATGTCCACGCCCGTGCCTTCCGAGGTGGTAATAGGGATGTGCTCTTCGTCCAGCTCGGAGATAAAGTACGCCTCCATATCGGTTTGCACATCGGTAAGGCACAGCGTCACGCGGCCGCCGTCCCTGTCTATGCGGTACACCTTGCCGCCCAGCCAGATACGGCCCTCAGATACATATCCCGCAGCGGACTGCACTCCATCGTCCAGCCGTATCTCGGTGATCTCATAGCCGCGTCCGGCGTCTGCAATAATGTTTGCATCGTTCCCGCGCCGCACCTTGACACGGCTTCTGTCCACGTCCACGCCCTTATCGCCGCGGACGCGGACGGTGAGCGGCTGTTCGCCCGGCTTACCGTTGCTGAAAAAGTGGATGCCAAGGCTTTCTTCTGCGGTCAGCGTCATCGTAA
>NZ_JAOQJE010000031.1:0-6744 GCF_025567315.1 Agathobaculum ammoniilyticum | reverse complement strand
TCCACCCGGGCGACGCCGCCCAGGTCGGTGTAGACCACCAGCTGCTCCATCCCGACCGCAGCATTGTCCAGCAGCAAATGCACGGCGAAGCGTTTTTCGCTGATCTGCAGCGGCTGGGTGTACTGGATGCGGTCGAATTCACTTGCGTCCGCCCAGTGATACAACTCACTCTCGGCCAGTTCGCGCACTGTGCCGTATTCGCCCAGCTGGATAGCAGCGCTGTTCAGCACCAGCTCCGCGCTGACCGATGTGAGTTCATCCGTTCCGGCAGACGGCTCCTCGCCCGTATCAAGTGCATACAGGGCGGCCGTACCTCCTGACGCGAGTTCCACATCACGCCGCACCAGCGGCACATCCTGTACCGTCTCATTCTCTGCATCATCCCATCCCTCCAAACCTATCTGTTCCATCTGTGTAAATACCGCCGTGTCCGTATCGGGTACCTCCATTTTCGGTGTATCGTCCGCGCAGCCTGTAGGCAGAAGCAGAGCCCCCGCCATGCAGGCGGCGATCATGCCGCGGAATTTCATTGTATCACGCCTCCTATTGAATTTCCTGTCCAATCGCGCAGAGCCGGTAAGCCGGTTCGTTCGCGATACAGGTGAGCATGGTGATCTGGTTGCCTGCCGTAGGGTTCAGCACATCCGTATCTGTAGCAAGGATGCGACCGGCAAAGGTGACGCGGTAGGTGCGGGCGCCGAGCGAGGTCTTGTAGGTAATGATATCCCCAACCTGCACATATTTCAGGTTACCGAAATACGGCCACGAACCGCGGTTATGGCCGCACAGTGCGACGTTGCCGTTCCAGACGCTCGTCCCGTCCACATGGCCGGCGCCCTTTTTCATACTCTCATAGGTAGCGCCAGGGTAGACATAGGCGAAAATGCCGCGGCTGCCAATGGATACCGCACCGAAATGCCCGTTCGTGGAAACAAGCTGGCGCTGGGCGGTATAGCCGCCGCTCATGCCCTCCAGCCGGTTAAAGGACAGGCCTTCCAGACCGTTCAGCTTTTCATCCGTGGCGATCTGTTTTTCCACCGCGCTGCCCCACGGGTCTATGTACGACCCGATCGGGATGACGGGCGAGCCGGCGCGCGGCGTGGTCTGTTCTGCGTCCGTACCCATGCTGTCCGACGGGACGACGATCGCGCTGCCGCCCGAATCGTCCTTGCTGTCCAGATCCAGCGCATGGTTACTGGAAGTGGGCGTGTAGAAGTGGTCGTCATAGAGGCCTGCGTCATAGTGGTATTCGAGCGCTGAGACAAACGGCAGGCTGAGTACCAGCAGACCGCAGGCCAGTGCGCCTCTGAAAGCGTATTTGATCGTTGTTTTCATCGAACTCATCTCCTTCTGCAAAAAAATCCCCATCTTTGAGGGATAAACCGCACGAAGCGGCTCTCTTGACAAAGACGGGGGATGTGCTATAATAGATTACAGAAAGGGCGTTGCCATTAGCGGTTAGCCCGGTAAGTAGTTTAGTTTAGGGTATAGACCCCGAAACCGTCACTTTGCCGAGTGGCGGTTTCTGCTTTTTACGATGATCGTGACCGTGAAAGGCCCGATATGTAACGTAATACGCATGGCCTCACCCCCTTTCGGGTGGTGTGGCTAACCGCCGTTCCGTATGGCAACGCCCGTGAACGGTAAAACCGTTCGATTGATTATACCACAATTGACTGTTTTCCGTCAATCTGCGGCAGCTTTGCAGGCTTCATAACTGCCAGTCCGGCTTGACAATAATCGTTTCAGCCAGTATAATAAATACCAGCAAGACGGCTGCTTGGCGCTAACAAGCGGTCGTTCCTAATCAAGTTTAGAGCTTGAGGAAACGCCGCTCGGTTTACGCTGGGCGGTTATTTCTTTCTATACATAAAGCATAGGCCGATGACGCCGACGATCAGCAACCCGAACTGAAACAGATCGGAGTAAGTAACCACGGTATCACCTCCGTTCGGAGGAACAACCTGCCGTCTTAACTGGCGGTCTGATTATATCACATCCCTTCGCTTTCCATCAATCCAAGCCGCTATAAGGCGGCTTTTGTCATATCCTCACCTGAAACGCGTAGTCGCTCCCTACAAAGGACTCTACGACATGGTGCTGTCCTTCGCCGCCGGTCTCGATGGCGATATCCCTGCCCACCAGCCGTTTGGCGAGCCGTTTCCGCAGGATAACCGTGTACTCGGTTTCCTCATGCCCCTGTAGCGCGGAAAGCCGCAGCTTCGGCGTCCGTACCCGCACATACTGGCGGTTCACAACGTCATGGATGCGGCGTTCTTCATTATAGACGTAGACACGGGCGGTATGCCAGCGGATATACCGCCAGATCAGCACCAGAATGAGTAAAACCGCCAGCCCTGCCGCGAAGGCGATTTGCAGCACTGTGATATCTGGATCAAGCCCCGGCAGGACCGGTATCTTGTTTCCCGTATAGGTCACGGTGTAGACCACGCTCCCGATGCTGGTTTTCCCCACTTCGCCCCTGTAGGCTGCTGTAGCGCGGTATCCGTCCGCCACTTCGCGGGTCGTATAGGTGGTCTTACTGTAAGTTGCCGTTGCCGTCCAGACCGCGGGAACATCGGAATCCTCCACGTTTTTCGTTTCAGACCAGCTCAGGCCTGTCAGCGGCAGGGTCAGCCCGTCTGCCTGCACCTTCTCCGGCACAAGGCTGCGGTCATTGTAGGCCAGCTCATACGTTTTGGTGACGGTATGCGGATGGCTGTCCGTGACCGTGCTGTAGCCGGTCGCCTCCACCTGAATGCTCTGCACGTCCAGCAGCAGTTCGCCAGTATAGCCATCTTTGCTGTATGGCCGTGTCGCCGGGAACTGGCCGATCACGTCCGCAAGCTCACCGGAGGGCGCGTCTGCTGTAACGGTTTCCTCGGCCTGCTTTTTGTCTGTTATCTCCTGGTCGGCCTTGTCCATACGCTGATAGCGGTACCAGTAACCGTCCTGAGAAAACGGCTCCTCACGGAGCAGAGCGGGATCGATGTCCGGCGCCAGCTCAAAAGTCTTGGTGAGTGTCGGAACACCGTTTATCTCAACCAGCTCGGTGCTGACCGGCTCAAAGCTTGCTTTGTCGCCGTCGAGCAGCACCTGTTCGCTTTCCTGTACTGCGCCCGCCGCGCCGATAAACAGCGCGGCGAGCAGCGGCATAATCAGCCTCCTCAGTTTTTTCCTTTCCATACGTTTGATCTCCTCGCAATCAAATATAAGGGAGCGGTTCCGTTTGAACCGCTCCACAGAATATCCGCCTGTTTACTTTTCCCGCCGCTCAATCCGGATCAGGCGGCTCGGCTTTTGGCCGGGGCGGTTATGCTGAAGTGTAAATACCATATCCGGCTCCCGTTCAAAAAAACCAATATCCCGTTTCCAGCTCATGCCGCATTTGCAGTGCTGCAGGCCGATGAACTGCTGCTTCATTTTTCGCCCGCACCTGGGACAGATTTTGTTACTTTTTCCCATTCTATCGCCTCAAGTACAAATTGCATTTGTGAACATAGATATTATAGCAGATGCCTGCAATCTCAGTAAAGCTGCATTAAATTGAAGAGAATCAGAATCCGGTCTGCGGCAGTGTGGGACTGGTATATGTGGGCGCACGGTAGATTTTAGTCACCCATGCGCTGGCAGCGTTGTCCCACTCGCCCTGATACGAGCCGCCGCAATCCGCCCTGTTGATGATGTTATAACCATTCGCCATGTAATCCGGCACATAGACCAGCAGCGTCGCTTTCTCAGTCATTTTGAAGCCAGCCGGTACGGTGCCGAACTCAAAGCGGATATCGGTCACATATTCGCCGGCCGCCAGTTTGAGCGAGCCGCTGTCGATCTTGAACGAGTATGCGTTAGTCGAAAGCAGGTTATCCGCCAATGTCCGGTAATCATTCATGTTGGTCTTAAAGGTGATCTTATACCAGACGCGGGCATTGTAGGTACCGGTGGTCAGCGTGGCCGCGCGCACCGCGTCCGTGGGGATGCGGTCATGCCAGAAGAAGTTGTCCAGCGTAACATTCGAGTTATTTGCAATGTTCGTGAAGTCATACCGCATATTCGAGCCGGCGTCTACCGTGTAGTTGCCGGTCTTTTCAATGCTGGTATTGATGTTTGCCGGGTCGTTGTACATCTCGATCTGCACCACGTCGCCTTCCACCTTGAGCCTGGCCTCTACCTTTTCGTTGTTCAGCTGATAAAACCGCGGCGCCTGCACCTCCTGCACATAGTAGCGGCCCAGTGGGATCGGGTTGGAGGCGGCAATCCCTCTGGAATCCGAGGTCATGGTGTCCACCACATGGCCGGTATCGGCATTGGTGATTTCGAACACCGCGCCCTCAAGCAGACTGCCCTTGGGCTGGTTGGTTACGGGGTTGTCCTGCGCGGATTTCTTGACCACCTGGATCTGGCCGAGAATCGGGGTGTTCTCGATGACAAGCTCGGTCGTCTCCCCGCGGCGGACGCGGAGCGTGCGCACAGTATCGTCCAGCACATAGCCCTCCGCGGCGGCGATCTCCTCGACCTTGAGCTTGATTTCGCTCTTGCCGTCTGTCAGCAGGTCGTCCAGTTCGATGTAGCCGTCCTGATCCGTACTGTACTCGCCGATGAGGTTGTTGTCCTCATCCTTGATAAGGAACCGAACGCCGTAAATACCCTCGCCTGTCACTGCATCGACCTTTTTAATGCGCACACCGGCGAGCTTTTCATTTTCAAAGGTGACGGTCGCCAGCTCCCCTGACTTTACAATCACGTTCTGCGGGGTGGCGTCCAGCCGGTAGCCCTCTGGGCAGGAGACCTCGGTCACGACATAGACGCCGTCCTCCAGTCCAGTCACGGTGGCAAGGCCAGAGGAATCCGTGGTATACGAGCCGACCATCTCGCCATTCGCCTTTTCCACTGTAAACGTGCAGCCGTCCAGCGGCTGGTTTGTACCTTTGACGACTTTGCGGATCTGCAAACCGTATGCCTTTTTATTCGTGAACACCAGCTCCATGCTCCCGCCATCCCTGATCTCAAAGGCCTTGGGCGTGTCCTGCAGGATATAGCCGTCCGGTGCTTTGATCTCCGTCACAATATAGCTGCCTGCCGGCAGTCCGTCCAGTGTGATAACACCGTTTGCGTCGGTTTCAGCTTCCCTGACAAACTCGCCGTTAGACTTGGTGATCTTAAACACGGCATTCTTGAGCGGCTGGCGGGTATCCTCGTCTATCTTCTTAATGGTGAAACCGCCCTTTTTCGTGTTGGTAAAAGTCACCTCACAGGTCTGGCCAGCGCGGATCTCCACGGTCTTGGGAGCCTCGTCGATGGCATAGCCATCCGGCGCGGAAACCTCCGTGATGATGTATGTGCCAGTATCCAGCTCAGGCAGGTGGATGACGCCGTCCGCATCAGTCGTAACGCTCTCACGCACAACCGAGCCGTCCCCGCGCGTGATCTTGAACACCGCGCCCTGCAGCGGCTTCTTCGTCTGGCTGTCGATCTTCCTGATCAGCAGGCCGGGCTTTTTGGTGTTCTCAACCGTCAGGGTGTAGGTCTTGCCCTCCTCCAATGAAACGGGGTGCGGGTTGCTGTCGATCAGATAGCCGCCCGGCGCGGTGACCTCAGTCACGATATAATTACCGGCTTCCAGACCCTCAATAAACGCCGTACCGCCCCCTCCGGTGATGACATCCTCCTTGACCATATCACCGTTTGCCTTTTTGAGCTGGAACACCGCGTCTTTCAGCGGCTTGCGCGTCTCCGCGTCTATCTTCTGGATCAGCAGGCCGGGGCGTCTGGTGTTCTCAACCGTCAGCTCGGTGTCCTTGGCCGTCGTGTGTTCGATCTCCAGCACTTCATTGTTCAGGATGTACTCCTTCAAGGTCTTGACCTCCTGTACCTTGTAAGTACCTGCAGGTGCATTTTTGATCTCAATGCGGCCATTTTCGTCCGTGGTGTAATCGCCCAGCAGTATGCCGTCCCGCCAGATCTTGAACTGTACGCCTGCCAGCGGCTCTTTTGTTTCGCTGTCTATTTTCTTCACAATGAGGGATTTCTGCTCGACATTATCCAGCGTCAGCACAAGGTCGCGGTCTGTCGTGTGTTCGCCCTCCAGCACGACTGTACTCAGTTCATAACCGGCAAGCGTGTGCTTTTCCACAAACTTATATGTGCCGGGGTCTGCATAGTCGATGATGAACGTGCCGTCCGGTCCGGTCGTGAACATGCCGATGCTCCTGCCGTCCTTGAAGCCTTCAAATACAACGCCCTGCATGGGCTTTCCCGTATCAAGGTCGATCTTCTTTACGATAATATCCTTTTTGCGGGTGTTGGGAATGGTGAAGAACGTGGGGTATTCACTGTTGTTCTCGATGGTAAACGTCTTTTCGTTAATAACATACTGGGGATCGGTTACGACCTCCTTTGCCTGATAAGTACCCGGCTCTGCATACGGGAGCCAGATGCGGCCATGCTCGTCCGTGGTGTAGTTGCCCAGCAGCCTGCCGTCCTTCCAGATCTCAAAGGTAACGCCCTGGATAGGCTCCCGTGTTTCCTCGTCGATCTTGTAGATACCGAAGTGCTTCTTGATGGTATTCTGGAAAATCAGCGTGGGGATCTCGGCCTGATCTCTGGCAAGTTCGATGGTCTGCTCCGGCGCGTCCAGGTTGTAATGCTCCTTATCGCCGTCCACCTCTACTACACGGTAGGTGCCGGGCTGGAGGTTCTCGATCATCGCTTCGCCGTCCTGACCCGTGGTAACGGAGGTGAGCT
>NZ_JAOQJE010000030.1:0-8704 GCF_025567315.1 Agathobaculum ammoniilyticum | reverse complement strand
ATTTTACCATCTGGCCGCTTTGGGTATGCCCTTTTTCTTTTCATCATTTTCTCCATTCCCCCTATTGACTTTTTATTTGCAGACTTTACCTTGAGGTCGGCGGCCGCGCTGTCCGGCATATGCTTGCCAAGGAAATCGTGGATCAGTCCAGTCGCGGGATGCGCAAGCATTTCCTCGGGCGTGGCCATCTGTTCGATACGGCCGTGGTTCATGAAAATAATCAGGTCAGCCAGGTCGAGCGCTTCCTCCATGTCGTGCGTGACGAACACGATGGTCTTGTTCAGCTTTTGCTGTAAGGATTTCATCTCCTGCTGCAAGGTGCGGCGCGTCATGGGGTCGAGCGCGCTGAACGGCTCGTCCATCAGCACGATCGGCGGCGACGCGGCCAGCGCGCGCAGGATGCCGATACGCTGCTGCTGCCCGCCGGACATTTCAGACGGGTATTTGTGCGCGTACTGCTCATACGGCATATCGACCATGGCGAGCATGTCGCGCACGATCTGCTCGCATTGATCTTTCGGATACTTCAGCAGCCTGGGTACCACGCAGATATTCTGCGCCACCGTCATGTTCGGAAACAGGCCGATTTGCTGGATCACGTAGCCGATGCGGCGGCGCAGCTCGACCTTGTCCTCCTGGGCGATATCCTTCCCATCCACAAAAATACGTCCGCTGTCCGGCTGGATCAGCCGGTTGATCATTTTGAGCGTCGTTGTCTTGCCGCAGCCGGACGGGCCGATCAGGATGGCGAATCTGTTGTCCGGAATCTCGAAGCTCAAATCGAAAATCACCTGCTGGCTCCCATAAGACAGCGAAACATGTTCAAATTTAACCAAAGGCAACTCCTCTCCCTTCTCTGTTCCTGCCTCCGCTTCCGTTTTACGGCAAGCCGCGCAAACGCGCGCGGCGCCCTCTCTCCGCACGGCGCTGCCCCCCTGCAGCGCCGCGTAGTCCCCTTTGTATATTTTGTCTATAAAATTATGACAGAAAACAGCACTTTTGTCAAATCAAGAAGTTGAAAAGACGCTCCCTCCTTACCTGCGGCGCGCGGGAAAGTCATGGTATGGCGCGTGTCTCGGCGACCCGTGGCCGTGGGAAGGAGAGGATAATTAATGTGGTCATATGATAAACGCTTACAGTTCCCTGTCAAGATCAAAAATCCCGACCCGCAGACCGCCAAGATCGTTATTACCCAGCTTGGCGGACCGGACGGCGAGCTGGGCGCCTCCATGCGTTACCTCAACCAGCGCTATGCCATGCCGTACAAGGAGTGCAAGGCTATCCTGACCGATATCGGTACGGCGGGGTCATACCGGCCCCTTTACGGTGAATACCCATTCCTGCGGTATGCCCTGCAGCCGGAGCGCCGCCGTTCCATCCGGCCGGATCTCCATTCCGTCCAGCAGGGTGCGGTAAAAGGCGTCGCCGCAGCCCGACTCTCGCCGCAGGGCCGCGCGCAGCCGCTCCGCCGCCTCCTGCAAACCGGCCGCCGCCGCGGGCTGTGCCTGCAGGCGCGCGAGCCGCCCGTCATACTGCTCCGTCAGCCCGCGCAGCTCGGCCTGGGTAATCGCCCCCTCCAGAAAAGCGTCCAAGGCGCGCAGCCTTTTCCGCCGCAGTTTTTCGGCCTGCTCCCGCCGTCTTTCCGCGTCCTCCGCGCCGCCGGACTCCATCGCGGCTGTGACCGCCCCGGCCGCTGCCTGCACCGCCGCGTCCCAATCGAATACGAGGCTTTCCACAGCCTGCCGCAGCATGAACCACGCCGCCGCTTCAGGCAGGCCCCAGCCGATGCTGCACGTGTGCTTCCCGCCGCACACGGTCCGGCCGCACACCCAGCGCCGGTATAGGCTCCCGTCTTTCCGGCGCTTTTGGCGCGGCACCAGTGCGCTGCCGCACTGCCCGCACCGCAGCCTGCCGGAAAACGGATGCCCCGCCCCCGCGCCGGCTCCTGCGCCACCGCGCCGCCGCCGCCGTTCCAGCTCCCGCTGCACGGTCTCCCACAGCGTCCGGCTGACGATCGCCTCATGGTGGTCCCGCAGGATGATCTTTTCCTCCTCCCCGTGGTTGTATTTCTTTGCATGGGAAAGGTAGTCCGGCGTGATGCTCTTTTTCTGTATCAGGTCCCCCACATATTTTTCATTTCGGAGGATCTTGACGATATGGCTGCCCGACCACGACGCGCCGCCCCGACTGGTGCGGCAGCCTGCCGCCTCCAAGCCGCGCGCGATTTCGCCGGTACTTTTTTTCTCCTCCCCGTACTGGCGGAAAATCCTCCGGACAACCGCCGCCCCTTCGGGTTCAACCGTAAGTACCCCGTCCCGCACGGTGTAGCCCAGCAGCGAGCGGCCGAACACTACGCCCTGCTCCATGCGGCGCGTCTGCCCCCACTTGACGCGCGCCGAGGTGCGGCGGCTCTCCTCCTGCGCGATCGAACCCATGATGGACAGCCGCAGTTCGGCATCCGCGTCCCGCGTGTCGATTCCGTCGCTCAGGAACAGCACGCCCACGCCGAGTTGCTTCAGCTCGCGCGTATACGCGACCGTATCCAGGATATTGCGCGAAAAGCGGCTGACCTCCTTGGTCAGAAGCAAGGAAAAACGGCCCGCACGCGCGTCGGCCATCATGCGGTTGAACGCCGCGCGCCGCTTTGTCGAAGTGCCGGTCACGCCTTCATCCGCATAGATCCGGTACAGCGCCCAGTCGGGCTGGCGGCTGATAAACGCCTCGAAATACCGCTGCTGGCTGGCAAAGGAGCCCGCCTGGTCCTCCTTGTCCGTGGACACGCGGCAATAGGCCGCGGCCCAAATCACGGCCGCGCCTCCCGTCCTGCCGCCAGATCGTTCAAACGACGCCGCAGCTCCCGTTCCACCCGCGGGTATGCCGCCGCGTCCAGCAGACCGCAGGCCTCGGCCTCCGCCAGCAGCGCCCTGCCGCAGGCCTCCCAAAAGCGCGGTCCGGCCGGCCGCGCGCGTTCCCCTTTCATCACCGGCTGCCTGTACATTCCATCGCCTCCTCTATCAGGAGGATATGCGCCGCCTCCCCGCCGCTTTCCACTTCCCGCACAGTCGGACGTTGTCCGCACCGCAGAAATTTGTTAAATTTTCTACAATTTCTTTCTTTACAACAATTGTGTTTTGCTGTATGCTTATGATGGTTGTAAAGCAGCCCGATTTTACTGTAAAAACAGGATTTATCATATCATAACTATATTGAGGGGGACGAAGAAAGAATGAGAGGCGTAGAGACCCGTATCCAGGAGATCCGCCACAGGATTTTCCGCGAGGTAGCCCGTATGGCCTACCATACTGAATGGCAGGTGGACAAACGGATCGAAGAGCTTCCCTATGAGATCGTGCCGGGCGAGGTCGGCAATTTCCGCAACGACATCTTTTTGGAACGCGCCATTGTCGGCGAGAGGCTGCGCCTAGCCATGGGCCTGCCCTACCGCAGCGCGGCCGACCACTCTCCCATTTCGGACGGCATCGAGGCCGCCGACAAGCCCGAAACCTATTATACACCGCCGTTGATCAACATCATCAAATTCGCCTGCCACGGCTGCAAGGAGAACCAGGTCGTCGTGACCGAGGGCTGCCAGGGCTGCTTAGCGCATCCGTGTGTCGAGGTCTGCCCCAAGGGCGCCGTTTCGCTCGCCCGCTATAACGGGCGTTCGGTGATCGACCAGGAAAAGTGCATCAAGTGCGGCCGCTGCGTGGAGGTCTGCTCCTACAACGCGATCATCCATCAGAAGCGCCCCTGCGCCGCCGCCTGCGGCATGGACGCCATCCGCACCAACCAGAACGGCAAGGCGGATATCGATTACGACAAGTGTGTTTCCTGCGGCATGTGCCTGGTCAACTGCCCGTTTGGCGCGATCGCGGATAAGTCCCAGATCTTCCAGGTCATCCGCGCGATCCAGTCGGGCGAGCGCGTTTACGCCGCCGTCGCGCCCGCGTTCGTCGGCCAGTTCGGCCCCAAGGTCACGCCCGGCCGCCTGCGCGCCGCGATGAAGCAGCTCGGCTTTGCGGACGTTTTCGAGGTTGCGATCGGCGCGGACCTGTGCGCCGCGCAGGAGGCCGACGACTTCCTGGAAGAGGTGCCGGAAAAGCTGCCGTTCATGGCGACCTCCTGCTGTCCCGCGTGGTCGACCATGGCGAAAAAGCTGTACCCCGATTATGCCAACTGCATCTCCATGGCGCTCACGCCCATGACGCTGACCGCGCGCCTGATCAAGCACCAGCACAAAAACGCCAAGGTCGTATTCATCGGGCCGTGCGCGGCGAAAAAGCTCGAGGCCATGCGCACCGACGTTCGCAGCGAAGTGGATTTCGTGCTCACCTTTGAGGAAATGGCCGGTATCTTTGACGCCAAGCACGTTGAGCTGACCATGGTGCCGGAGGACCCGAACGGCGTCAACGACGCTTCGACCGACGGTCGCAACTTCGCCGTCTCCGGCGGAGTGGCGCAGGCGGTCGTCAACGTCATCAAGGAGAAGTACCCTGAGCGTGAGGTCAAAATCGCCAACGCAGAGGGCCTGCGTGAATGCCGCCACCTGCTTGCCGCCGCCAAGGCCGGCAAGTACAACGGCTACCTGCTGGAAGGCATGGCCTGTCCGGGCGGCTGCGTCGCAGGCGCGGGTACCATGCAGCCGATCCGCAAGTCCGCCGCCGCGGTCGGCATGTACGCCAAGCAGGCCGAGCACAAGACCGCAAGCGGCACGGAATACGTCAAGGAGCTTGACAAGCTCGTTGACTGACTGGCTTGAAAAGCAAAGAAAGGCCGCTCTTTTGGGCGGCCTTTCTGTCATTCCCGTACTTATCCCTCGGTCGTGACCGCGACCTTGACCACATTGTCGCGCCGGTGCTCAAACAGGTCATAGGCCGCGTCGATCTCGCACAACGGGAAAATATGCGTAATCAGGGGCGTTGTGTCCAGTCGGCCCGCCGCGATCAGGCGCAGGATTTCCGCGCAGTCGCAGCCATCCACGCCGCCGGTCTTGAAGGTCAGGTTTTTGCCGTACATATCGGGCAATGGCAGCATCTGCGGCGCGTCGTACAGCGCAACCACGGTCACCACCGCGTTGGGGCGCGCGCATTCCCAGGCAAGCCGGAAGCTGTCTGCGGTTCCCGCCACCTCGAGCACCGCGTCCGCGCCGCCATGCCGGCTGTATCGCCGGACAAAATCTGGCGCCTGCTCCGGCGTTACGGTCAGCACCTCCGGATACCGCTCCTCCACAAAACGGCGGCGCACCGGATCCGGCTCGCAGACGATCACCCTGCCCGGGCCGCGCAGCCGCGCGCAGAGCAGCGTGCAGATACCCGTCGGGCCGGCGCCCAGAATCAGCACGGTATCTTCGGGCTTGATCTCCGCGATGCGCGCCGCCCAGAAGCCGGTCGCCAACACATCCCCCACAAACAGCGCCTCACGGTCGGAAACGCCGTCCGGAATCACATTCAGCCCCTGGTCGGCATACGGCACGCGGACGTATTCCGCCTGTCCCCCATCGATACGGCAGCCAAGCGCCCAGCCGCCGTTCGGGTCGATACAGTTATTGACATAGCCGTGCTCGCAGAAAAAGCACCGGCCGCAGAACGTTTCGACATTGACCGTCACCCGATCGCCGGGTCTGACCGCCGTGACCGCCGCGCCCACCTGCTCGACCACGCCGACCATTTCATGCCCGACGGTCACGCCCGGCACCGCGCGCGGCACAGAGCCGTGCTTGATATGCAGGTCGCTCGTGCAGATGCTCGCCAGCGTCACGCGCACGACCGCGTCGTGCGGGTCCTGAACGACCGGCACGGGCTTGTTTCTGAGCGCGAATTTCCCGCGCTCCATATAGGTATACGCCAGCATAAACGCCGTCCTCCTTGCGTACTGGTTTTTACTCGGCCGCCCCGCGCAGGCGGGTGAGAATCGCCTCGTCCGCAGGGCAGAATTCATATTCCGGTATTTCCGCCGGTGTGATCCAGCGCAGCGCCTCATGCTCCAGAAGCTGCGGTTCCCCTGCGGTGATGCGGGCATTGAGCAGCGTCAGGTGGATGGACATATCTGGATACACATGCGTGACCTCCATAAACGACGCACCCGGCGCAACGGTGATCGCAAGCTCCTCCCTGCACTCACGGATCAGCGCTTCGGACTGGCTCTCGCCCGGCTCGACCTTACCGCCCACAAATTCCCAGAGCGATCCGCGCTCCTTATGCGCTGGCCGCTTGCAGATCATAAACCTGTCTCCGTCCCAAATCAGGGCGGCTACGACTTCTTTCATCCGTTCATCCGCTCTTTTCCCTGTGCTTGATGCACCTATTATAGCGCCGCGGGGCGCGGGCTGTCAAATCCGGCGGGCGTCATTTCGACCCCGCCGCAGGTACAGAGGAGCTGGCGCACATGGAGATGATCTCCGCTATTGTGTACCAGCTCACCCGCAACCTGACGCCCGAACAGATCAAAGAGGGCGGCTTCGACACCTATTTTGTCGATCATACGACCGGTATCTATCCGCAGTTCGCCTCCGGCACGCCGTGGAGCGCCATGACGTTCCAGTCCAAGGGGGATCCGATCACCGACCTGTTCGAGGATATGGCAGCAGATGGTGCAATCATATAAGAACAACTTTAAATTAAAAGTTCCAGTGAATCTCAATCGGAACGTCCCTTGTTCCCTGAATACGCTTGCCGACAGATATGTAATCAATCAGTATTTCCACGATTTCACGATTAAGGTGTTCCAAGCTGGAATATTGTTCGATAATTTGACGGCGGTTATCGCCCACCGTGATTTTTTCCTCGATTTCGCCTAACTGTTTTTGTCCGTCAACAATCCCACGTTCCAATCGGGCTCGCTCCGTAGTAAAGTCCTTTGACATTTCCACATAATCATTTTCGGATATTAACCCCTTTACCTTATCCATATAAAGTTCACGGATACCTTTGGAAAGCTCGGCAACCTTTTTCTCATAAACAGCTATGTCAGAGAGCAAGCATTTTTTCTGTCCCTGCAAGTTATCACAAAATTCTATGTTCTGTTCTAACTCGTCTTTATCAAGATACTCGACCGCCAGTTTATTGATCTCGTCGATAACCATTCTTTCCAGTTTATCAACAGAGATAAAGGAACCAATACAAGCGTCCTTTGTTACATGATGGTTAGAGCATTTTAGATAATGCTTTCCGCCGCGCCGAGGGGCTGATTTAGAAGAACGCATAGTGTAGCCGCAATTTGCACAACGGGCTTTTCTTGCAAATAAACCGACTGTGCCTACGTCAAAGGGCTTTGCTCGCTGTACAAGCAATGCCTGCACCCTATCCCACAACTCCCTGTCAATAATAGGCTCATGTGTTCCCTCAACACGATACCAATCCCTTTTCGGACGCGGCTTATTTTGTTTGGTTTTATAAGACACGCTTCCATATTTTCCCTGCACCATATTGCCAATGTAGATTTCGTTTAGCAGCATATCGGAAATAGAATAGTATTTCCAAAGGGTACTGTTTTTTGTTTTCGGCGATTTATAACGCAAGCCATGCAGACGTTTATATTCTGTTGGATTAGGTATACCCCTGTCATTGAGTATACGGGCGATTGCAGTTTTTCCGTATCCTTGTGAAAACAGGGTGAAAACTTCACGGACAACGGCTGCCGCTTCTTCATCGATTATCAAATGCCCTTTCTGGTCGGGATCTTTCTTGTATCCATAAAGAGCAAATGCACCGATATGAAAACCGTTTTTCCGTCTGTTCGTCAAGACGCTGCGGATATTATCAGACATATCCTCTAAATACCACTCATTGACAAGCCCGTTAATTTGTCGTGATTTTTTGTTGCCCTTGTTTGCGGTATCTGCATTGTCAACTATACTGATAAAACGTATGCCCCATATCGGGAATAAACCGTGAATGTATTTTTCCACCAACTCAAGTTCACGAGTAAAGCGTGATTGCGTCTTACAAAGAATAATATCAAACCTGTGTTGCTCCGCGTCTTTTAGTAGACGGTTAAATTCCGGTCGTCGCCTATCAGCACCGGTATAGTCGTCGTCGCTGTAAATGTTGTAAAGTTCCCACCCCTGTTCCATAGCATATTGCAGCAGCATCGCCTTTTGGTTCTGAATACTGTTGCTGTCATCCGTTTCAAATTGCTTGTTTCTATCTTCTTCAGATAAGCGGCAATAAATAGCTACTTTCATATTCATATCTCCTTAGAGATAGGAACAAGCTGCTTCTTGCATATTATACCATGCAGAAAACAGCTTGTCATTGCTATTTTGTAAGGCGCACCGTCTTGTTTTTCTCTATTCTATTTATCATCTCAGCCCACTTTTTTGTGAATTGAGCCTTTGAAGTCGTGCTTTCGCCACTTTTGAAAACACTTCTGCAAAGTATCTGGTTTTTATCATCATTTGCCATGATTAGCCTCCTTTCCACGATTGGCTAATACATTATATGAATAGCGGTAAGCCCTCTATTCCAATGCAATAGGGTACAGCGGATCATCTCATCTCGCATGACTGTCAATTGCGTTTTTCAATCAGGCTCATCATACGTCTGTGGCACATACCGCCCATATTTCGGTTTCTAATCTTTGTTCATAATTAAACTGCAATTACCATGTTAGGTCCGCAGGTATTCAGCCGCCGATGGTCGCTGTTGATCTGCTCATTTAACCCAGCGGATTGCAACTTTCCGGCGCTTACTTCATAGGAACGCAT
>NZ_JAOQJE010000003.1:160436-247780 GCF_025567315.1 Agathobaculum ammoniilyticum | reverse complement strand
TCGCGGGCGGCAGACCCTCCAAAACTGAGCTGCTGGGCTACCGTGAAATCGCCATCTTTAAAAACGGCGTTACGCTGTAAATAAAAAGCTTAGCCGTTATATAATGGAAATCACCCCGTGGGCAGAGACGCCGCGGGGTGATTTTATTGTAAGCGAAAACCACCGGTACAGCCGGTGGTTATGATTTTTTGAAAAAACGGATTGTGTAATCTGCGTGAGGGGTGTGTGCATTCCGGTTTCTGCTATACAAGGGAAGGAAAGTGCTATAATGGGAAAGAAGTTGAGAAATGCAAACCTTTTGCGTGGATATAGTGATAAACGACAGCATTTAGAAACAGGATAATAGCCCCCTCTTCAACGGTAGATCTCCGTCGGAGAGGGGGCTTTTGACGGAATAAAGCGAGCTGGCGTCAGGAAACGCTTGCAGGCAGCTTGCGGGTCGTTTCACGGATGACGAGCTTGTGAGAAATAATTACTTTCTGTGCAATATAGTTAGCGTCGGCGATTCGGTCGGAAAGCATGTTGAACGCTGTTTTACCCATTTCGTAGGCCGGCTGCTCCACTGTGGAAAGATGGGGGGAAACGCATTCGGTCAGGTAAGTCCCGTCAAAGCCGAGGATATCCAGATCAGAGCCGGGCTTGAGCCCGTGGTCATAGGCGTAATTCAGAGCGCCTAATGCGGTCAGATCACTGTAACAAAAGATTGCGGTCGGCTTTTCCGGGAGCTTCATCAGCGCTTCCACGCAATTGTAGCTGTCTAAATAATGGTTGTTACAGATCATTTTGTAGGATGGAACATAAGGGATGCCATGGTCGTTGAGCGCATCCATGTAACCGGCTAAGCGCTTCTTTTCAAACGGGATATTATTCGAGCTAGTGATCATGGCGATGCGCTGGTTCCCGAGGCTGATGAGATAAGAAGTGGCGTCATAGGCGGCGGCTGTGTCGTCAATGCTGACATAGCTGATGTTCGAGCCTTCCGCGATCGCGCCGCATTGAATGATAGGGTACCGTGCGGACAGATCGTTGAGCTGGTCGTTGGGCAGAGAGGTGGTGAACAGAATCACGCCGTCTACCAGGCCGGAAGTCAGCATGTTCAGGTATTTAGTTTCTTTCTCATAGTTTCGGTGTGTAACAGCCATCAGCGTATCATAGCCGGCGGCGCTGGCGCGATGCTCCACGCCTCTCAGAATGGTTGAGAAATAGGGATTCTCCAGCGAAGGGAGCAAAACAAGAATACTGTTTTTTTTCTTGGAATCTGTTTTGGACGAGCTTCTGGGCTTATAGCCGGTGGTGGCGATCACCTGCAGGATCCGCTGCCGCGTACCAGGCGCCACATGCGGATCAGCGTTTAGGACGCGGGAGACGGTTGCTGTGGAAGTTTCAGCAAGCACTGCGATATCGCTAATGGTGATCATAGCGGCATCCTCCTGTTTATATATGTAAATTGCAGTTTGATTATATACCATCCCCACAAAGAAAGCAAGAAAAATACACAAAAATATTGATTGATATATGGTTATTATATAGAAAATAAATAAGACATATTGACTTTATGTAAATTTGGATGTAAATTACAAACATAAAATATGTAATTTACAAATTAGTTACATGGAAATGACGGAGGTGCTGAATTGGAAAAATACATTATTGAAAAGGAGCAGCAGATACCGGTATACGCGGAAACCGATGTTTTGGTGGTCGGCGGTGGGCCGGCCGGTGTCTGTGCGGCGGTCAGTGCGGCACGGCAGGGGGCCAGAGTTCTGTTGATGGAGCGGTATGGTTATCTGGGCGGCATGTCGACAGGGGGCTTTGTCCTTCTGGTGGACTGCATCTGCGATGGGAAAGGCAATCTGGTGATCAAGGGGCTTGTGGAGGAAATGCTGGACCGTCTGCGCGGGGTAAACGGCCTGATCGAACCCGACGAAGCGACGCGTGGTTCTTCCAAGTTGGAGGACATCCTGAAGTGGCGGCGATACGGTGCAACAGGCGGCGAGGATAAAATTGTTCGCTGGAGTCCGGTTATCGATCCGGAACTGATGAAATGCGTGTGCAATGATATGGCGCTCGAATCGGGCGTGCAGCTTTTGTTCCACGCCTGGTTCAGCAGGGCATACATGGTGGATAATAAGGTGCGCGGCGCGATTTTTGAAAGTAAGTCCGGTCGCCAGGCCGTTCTGGCAGATATTGTGATCGACTGCACAGGCGATGGCGATGTATTTTACACGGCGGGCGAGGAATATACAACAGGCAACCTGCCTCTTGGACTGGTATTCCGAGTCGCCAATGTGGATTGTGAAAAGGCCGAGCAGTTTCTGAGCATCCCAGGCAAGGATGAGCAGGTGTCGGCGGATATCAAGGCGGTGCGCGGCATCAACGGCGGCTACAGCTTCGGGGAATTGCCGCAGGGCTTCTATATGAGGAGCAACATCGATAACGTGGTGTGGTTTAACAATACGCTGGCAGGCAGCGCGGTAAGCGTGGATGATCTGACCAAGGTGGAGATCGAGATACGGCAGGCCATGCTGCGGACGCTGGAGTATTTCAGGAAAAATGTGCCGGGCTTTGAAAATGCGGTGGTGATTGACACGGCACCCCAGGTCGGCGTGAGGAGCAGCCGCATGCTGTGTGGGGAATACACAATCACGCGAAAGGAACTGATGGAGGGCGCGAGCTACAGCGATGCAGTGGTGTTCGCCCAGCCGCCATATCGCGGATTCCAGCCGGAGGATGTGCTGAAACAGATCCCGTACCGTTGCTTTGTTCCCAAGCATACGGAGGGGCTGCTGGTGGCCGGCCGCTGCATTTCCGGTGATTTCGGTGCGATTGAGCTGCTGCGCGTCGTACCGACTGCGATGCTGATGGGACAGGCGTGCGGTACCGCGGCGGCGATTGCAGTACAGGATAAGGTTGCGGCTCGGGATGTGGATGTGAAAAAGCTGCAGAGCAGCCTGAGAAAACAAAACGTGTGGATGCCTGTTACAGAGTAAGAAAGGGAGAAAAGAAATGCCAGAAATCAAATATTTTGAGGATTACCAGATCGGCGAGGTCCAGATCTCGTCCGGCCGCACGATGACGGAAGCAGATATCCGCCTGTTCATCGGCTGTTCGGACAACACGCATCCGGTTCATGTGGACGCCGAATACTGCAAGAAATTCCCTGCGATCGGCAGGCCGATCATCCAGGGCATTCTGACGCTGGGTGTCGCGGATGGCTTTATGGCAAAGGAGGTATCCCCGACCAAGGTGCCCTCCGTTCATTACGGCCATGAGAAAATCCGTTATATCCATCCCGTTTATCCAGGGGATACCATCCATTGCCGGTTTGAGGTCGTGGATAAGGCGATCAAAAACGAGGAATTTGGTGTTGTGACCTGGAACGTGCTGGTTTTGAACCAGAACGACGAGCCGGTCCTGTTCCATGTGGATAAGCAGTATATCGGCAGAAAGCCTGCGGCGGCAGAGGAAAAGGAGCAGGGCAAGTGAGCGCACCGTTAAAAAACGTGAAAATACTGGGCTTCACGCATTTTGCCCAGGGGCCGTTTGCCCTGCAACTGCTCGGCGACTTGGGCGCGGAAGTCATCAATATTGAGCGGCCAGGGACAGGGGATTTTAACCGCCATGTTGCGCCGGATGAAAAGCTCGGCGGGGAAGGGCCGTTTTTCCTTGCGATGAACCGCAACAAGCAGGGCATCACACTGGATCTGAAAAGGCCGGAGGCAAAGGAGATCGTCAAAAAGCTGATTCGTGAGTCCGACGTCGTGGTATCGAATTACCGTGCCGGCGTGCTTGATAAGCTTGGCTTGGGTTATGAGGACGGGAAGAAACTCAACCCGCGGATCATCTATTGCGAAGCGATGGGTTACGGTAGCTCAGGCCCTTATGTAAAGCTGCCCGGACAAGATCTGCTGGCACAGGCGATGAGCGGCTACTGCAATATCTGCGGCACGGAGGGGCAGCCGGCAACCGGCGGTATCTATGTGGTGGATATGTACAGCTCTCTGATGTTGGTCGTCGGTATCCTGGCGGCACTCAACCATGTGAAGGATGGGGGAAACGGACAAAAGGTTGAAGTAAATCTGCTCAACTCTGCCCTGCACATGCAGTCACAGGAGCTGTGCTACTACATAAATACCGGTATCATGCCGAAAAAATCCAGGGATTATACGGGACATCCGCTGCAGGAAGCCCCGTACGGCATCTATAAAACGAAAAACGGCTTCCTTGCCATGGCAATCAACGCGGGGCAGGATATGAAGCGATTTTCCGAAATCATCGGCCTGCCGGCATTATATGAGATGATGCCGAACAAAGCGGTTATGCTGCGGGATAAGGAAAAGCTGCATGCGCTGATCGCGCCGCAGATTGAAAAACAGGATACCGAGTACTGGCTGGAGCGTTTCCAGGCGGATGGGTTCTGGGTCGCCAAGGTTAATACCTACGAGGATGTGCTGCACGACCCACAGGTTGCGCATAACCAGATTATTCGGACCATCCATCATCCGGTCGCGGGGGATTTCAAGGCGGTCATCGCGCCGATAGACTTCAGTGAGACGCCGGTCGAGATCCGGTGTGCTCCGCCCACGCTGGGGCAGGATAACCGCAAGGTTCTTTCGCATCTTGGCTACAGCGATGCGGAGATCGATGCACTGGAAGCGTCCGGCGTTTTATAAGGATAGTTGATGCGACAGACAAATACATAGAAAGACGGAGGTTTAATCATGAAACTGCGAAAGATTATTGCAATGCTTACCGCAACAGCAATGGCAGCGGCGGCCCTGACCGGCTGCGGCGGCTCAAAGGAATACCCGTCCCAGAATATTTCCGTTATTTGTCCGTATTCGGCCGGCGGCACGACCGACCTGTGCGTGCGCGGCATGACGGAATCCATTCCGGACGGTGTGCTGCCGTCGGGTGTGAATATTACCGTCAATAACGTGACCGGCGGCGCGGGGCTTGTTGGCGCGAACCAGTTCCGGAATTCCTCCTCGGATGGATATACGCTCGGTATCGTAAACTGTGACCTGGTATTGAGCAAGGTGAACGGAAACACCGATATTTCTTATGACGAATTCACCCCGCTGGCCTGCCTGATGAAGCAGCCGAACCTGATCCTTGTCAGCGCGGACGCCCCGTACGATACGTTTGAGGAATTTGTGGAATACGCGAAAGCGCATCCGGGCGAAGTCAAGGTCGGCAATACCGGCGAGGGTACGCTGACCAAATTGAGCGCGCAGTCCTTTGAGCAGGCGCTCGGCTTGGAGTTTACCTATGTTAATTATGACGGCGATACCAACAGTATCACCGGCGTGGTAGCGGGCGAGGTAGATATGACCTGCTGCTCTGCAGCGCCCGCGATCGGGCAGCTTACTGCCGGCACGATCAAGGCGCTGGCGATCACGGATAATGAACGCACGGAGATGTTTCCGGATGTTCCGGCAATGGGCGAGCTGTATGACGAGTTGAAGGATATCCGGATTCTGACCTGGGTCTACCTTGCAATTAAGAACGACGCGCCGGAGGAGGTTGTGACCTACCTGCAGGACGCGTTTGCACAGGCGAGCGCAACCGAGGAGTTTGAAGAGACGCTGGCGGCGTTCAGTATCATGCCGGCAGAGTTTGAGGGGACGGACGGCGCGCTGCAGTTTATGCAGGAGCAGTACGAGTTCTACGATTCGCTGATCAACTGAAAGCCGCGGGCAGGGCGGTGGAATGCAAAAGTCCCGCCGCCCCGCCTATTATGCAGGAAAGGAAGCCTTAGATGAAAAAATACAACTACATCGTGGCTGCGGTGCTGCTTGTGGTCGGTATTGGGATGATCGTCGGCACGATGGATTTTCCCTATCATGGCCTGTCGGACATCGGCGGCGGCTTTTGGCCCAAGCTGCTGGGTGGAGCGCTGCTCCTCTGCTCGATTGGTCTTGCGCTGGAAACAGCGCTGAAAAAGCAGCCGGACGAGGTCACGATCGATTTCCGCTCAGAAGGCATGAAGCGGGTATTGATTGCGCTGGGGATCATGGTCGTATTTTCCGTTCTGACCTATATTTTGGGTTTCTTCGTGGGTACGTTTTTTATGGTCATCTCCTGTGCGATTCTGCTGGGCGAGCGTAACAAAGTGAAGCTGCTTGCAATACCGGTTGGCGTTATTGTCTTTATCTATGTGGTGTTTGAAATGGTGCTCCATACCAACCTGCCGGCCGGCATATTGTTTTAGGAGGGAAAAAGCATATGATGGAGTATTTTGTTTCCGCTCTGACGCAAGTGGTGCAGCCGCTGAACCTGGCGGTCATTCTGCTTGGGACGATTGTCGGTATCCTTGCCGGCGCGATGCCCGGCTTGTCGTCGATCATGGCGTTGACCATTGTCACCCCGTTTACCTTTTCCCTGGGCGGCAATTCAGGTATCCTTATGCTGCTCGGCGTGTTCTGTGGCGCGATCTACGGCGGTTCGATCACCGCTATCCTGATCAACACGCCGGGGACGGCGAATTCGGCCGCGACCTGTCTGGACGGGTACCCGATGTCCCGTCATTCGCCCGGGCGTGCACTGGCAATCTCTACGATGGCGTCCACGTTCGGCGGCCTGTTCAGTGCGTTCGCATTGTTCTTTACAGCGCCGATGCTGGCGAAAGTGGCGTTGAACTTCGGTGCGCCGGAATATTTTGCGCTTGGCATCTTCGGCCTGAGTATCGTGACGGGTATTTCCTCCAAATCGGTATTTAAGGGCATTATCGGTGCGATTATCGGCCTTGCGCTCGCCACGGTCGGCATCGATGTAATCAGCGGCCAGCCGCGGTTTGCTTTTGGCAGCGTGTACCTGATGGGCGGCATTGCGTATATCCCGCTGCTGATCGGCGTATACGCATTTGCGCAGGGATTGACGCTGATTGAGGAAAAAGTGACGGAAAAAGCAAAAAAGGATATCAAGCTGGAACGGATATTGCCGACTTGGGCGGATATTAAAAAAACATCTCCGACGATTTTGGGCTGCAGCGTGATTGGTACGATTATCGGTGCTATCCCCGGAACGGGCGGCGATATCGCCTCCTGGCTGGGATACACGCAGGCGAAGCGCTTTGCAAAGGATTCCTCGCAGTTCGGCAAGGGTGACCCGCGCGGTATCGCGGCGCCGGAATCGGCGAACAATGCGGTGTCGGGCGGCGCGTTGATCCCGCTCCTGACGCTTGGCATTCCGGGAGACGCAGGCTCTGCGGTCATGTTGGGTGCGCTGATGATGCAGGGTATCATTCCCAGCCCGCTTTTGTTTGAGAACCAACCGGTACAGGTGTATATCATTATTTTTGGCTTGATCGCAGCGAATATCTGCATGGGGCTGCTCGGTTTTGGCGGTATCCGGATATTCTCCAAGATTTCCGGCGTACCCAAGGAAATACTGACGCCGATTATCTTTGTGTTCTGCTGCGTGGGTACTTTCTGTATGAACCACAATGTATATGATATTTTCTTCATGCTGATTGCCGGCGCGGTAGGCTATTTCCTGATCAAGCTGGACTTTGCCATGCCGCCGGTGATTTTGGGCCTGATCCTGGGGCCGACGATTGAGAAAAACCTGCAGAAAGCGCTGGTCCTTTCGGATGGCAGCTTTTCCATTTTCTTCACGCATCCGATCTCCTGTGTCCTGATTGTTATTGCGGTGGTTTCTCTGATGCTGCCGCTGATTACCTACTTTGTTAAAAAGAAGCGAGGGAAGAACGAAGAAGCCGCTGCAGAATAAAAGGAGGAAATACATTATGAAGAAGATTATCAACCGGCCGGAGGATTATACGGATGATATGCTGCGCGGCATCTACGCGGCGCATGGTGATGCGGTCAAATACGCGGCGGGCGACCTGCGCTGCTATTGTACCGCTCACAAAACGCCCGGTAAGGTGGCGATTGTGACCGGCGGCGGCACAGGCCACCTGCCGCTGTTCCTTGGCTATGTGGGAGAGGGGATGCTGGATGGCTGCGGCGTGGGCAGCGTGTTTCAGTCGCCTTCTGCGGAACAGATCTTCCAGATATCCAAGGAGGTCGAGGCAGGGGCCGGCGTGCTGTACCTGTACGGCAATTATACGGGCGACATCATGAATTTTGATATGGCGGCCGAGCTGTGCGAAATGGAGGATATTGAAACACGTTCCATTGTGGGAGCGGATGATGTGAACTCCAGTACCGATCCGGACAAGCGCCGCGGCGTGGCCGGCATATTCTATATGTATAAATGCGCGGCCGCGAAAGCGGCGGAGGGCGGCACCCTTGAGGAGGTGTTCGCCGCTGCGCAGAAAGCAAAGGAGTACACCCGCACAGTCGGTTTTGCGTTGACGCCATGCGTGCTGCCTGAACTGGGACATGCGAATTTCACGCTTGAGGAGAACGAAATGGCCATGGGTATGGGCATCCACGGAGAACCGGGCATCTGGAACGGGCCGGTCAAAACCGCCGATGAAATTGCCGCGGAATCCTTGGAAACGCTGCTGCAGGACATGCCGCTGGTGCCGGAGGACGAGGTGGCGCTGCTCATCAATGGTCTTGGCGCGACATCGGTGGAGGAGCTGTATATCCTGTCCGGAAGTGTTACGCGGCTCCTGCAGGAAAAGGGGGTTAAGCTGTACCGAACCCATGTCGGCGAGTACGCGACAAGTATGGAAATGGCCGGCGCTTCCATCAGCCTTTGCAAGATTGCGGATGAGGAAATGAAGCGGTGGCTGGACGCGCCGGTCTGCACGCCCTTTTACTGCCAGAAGTGACAGGGGGCGTGAAAAATGGATAAGATCACAGCGGAGCAGCTTCCGGCGCTGTATGAATGCGTTGCGGAGGTGTTCGCGGAAAAAAAGGATGAACTTTGCGCGATGGACGCTAACATGGGCGACGGAGATCTGGGTCTTACGATGCAGAAGGGTTATGCGGCCTTGCCTGACCTGATACGGGAAGAAATGCAGGAGGACGTCGGAAAAACGCTGATGAAAGCGGGGATGCGGATGGCCTCGGTTGTGCCTTCCACAATGGGAACGCTGATGGCTTCCGGTATCATGGAGGCGGGAAAGGCGCTGAAAGGAAAGAACGAGATGGGGCCGGCTGACCTGAGCGCGTATTTTACTGCGTTTGCGGCCGGTATCCAGAAGCGCGGAAAATGCAGCAGGGGGGAGCGAACGATCCTGGATGCGGTCGGCGCAGCCGCTGACCGGGCATCGGCGTGCCTGGAAGCAACCCCGGACGCTGGGCTGGCGCAGGTAATGGACGCGGCGGTGTCCGGAGCGGAGGCGGGCGTAGAAGCCAGCCGTGCCATGATGCCCAAATACGGGAAAGCCGCGGTGTTTGCCGCGAAAGCTATCGGTATACCGGACCAGGGGGCGACAGCCGGCATGTATATGCTGAAAGGCATGGCGCGATATATCCGGTGAAAATGGCGGCGAAATGAGCCTGATTACCAGAAAGGACATAAAAATATGCAGAAATTATATGGCACGGTCGTACCGATCGTGACGCCCCTGACCGAGGAGGACAGCATTGACGTTCCCTCGCTGGAGCGGCTGGTGGATCACTGCATCGATAACGGGCTGCAGTGCCTGTATCCCTGCGGCACGACCGGAGAGATGATGTACTTAACCGTGGAGGAACGGAAGCGGGTCGCGGAAGCAGTTGTGCGCCATACAGCCAAACGGGTACCGGTATTCGTGCATGTCGGCGCATGGAACCTTGCTGACACAGTGGAACTGGCGCGTCACGCTGTAGAAATCGGCGCGGACGGCATCGGCGTTGTCACTCCGGTATTTTTTAAGCTGAGCGACCGGGGGCTGATCGATTATTATAAGGCGGTATCCGCCAGCGTGCCGGAGGATTTCCCGATTTATTTGTACGGCATTCCGCAAAACGCGGTCAATGATATCAACCGCGCTGTGGCGGAAACCGTCGCGAAAAGCTGCCGCAATGTGATCGGCATTAAATACAGCTATCCGGATTTCACGCGGATACAGGACTTCATGACGATCAACGATGGGACTTTCAGCGTACTGGTCGGGCCGGATCACCTCCTGGAGGCGGCGTGCGTGGTCGGCGGCGACGGGACGGTGTCAGGCAATGCGATGTGCATACCGGAGCATTACGCGAAGCTCTGGCAAGCGATTCAGGCAAAGGATTACGCGCTTGCGACCCGATACCAGCGGCGCACCAATGTTTTGAATGCGGTAATGTGCGCGGTCAATAATATTGCGGCCTACAAGGTGATTCTCAAAAGGGAGGGCGTGATCTCCACCACGAAAATGCGCCGCCCGATGGAAAGCCTGACTGCGGAACAGGAAAAGGAGCTGCTTGAGGCGCTGGACCGTCTGGAATACCGTACGGTAATGATTTGAGCGCGAGAGGGCATAGGAAAACCCGCCGTTTCTTTTGAAACGGCGGGTTTTCTCTGGCTATTTTACGCGGCCGGAGCGTCTTCGGACGGAGTCTCCTCTACTGGAACATCCTCTGCCGGCGTTCCCTGTGAAACGATCTGGATATCGGCGCGCAGAATCAACTGTTTTGCGCCAGTGCTGCCCGCATCGCCAAGCACAAAGGAAAGCTCATGGCTGCCCTCTGAGGCGTCTTCCGGAATGCGGAGCAGATACTCGCTGGACGCGGCATCGTTTTCGATGGTAAACGCCGCGTTGGAATAGCCTGCGATGTCCGCGCCGTCCCATTGCCAGCGCGCCGGAAGCTGGACGCGGGCGATCCCGTTTTCGCCGGTGATATCCGCGGTAACGAGCAGCGTTTTGCCGGGATAGGATGCCGCGCTCCGGATATTGAGCGAGCCGCCGTATTCCACCGGCCGCTGTTCCACCGGAAGGGCTGTTTCACAGCGGATCTCAGTGCCGTCGAACATGGTCAGGACAAAGGCGATGTCGAGCGTATCGCCAGACAGATCCTTGAGCGTATATTGCAGCGTGCTCGTCTTATAGTCGGCGGTCAGGAAGCTGCTGTTCCCATAGCCATCGACCGCCGCGCCGTTGACATACCACTGCGCCTTGCAGGCGTAGGAGGCGGAGACGCCTTCCAGCCGTGCGGTGACGGTAAACGGCTGGTACGGACGGACGCTGTCCGGAGCTGCGGTAAGCTGCACACTGGTCGTTTTGCGGGCCGCATCCCGCTTTTGGATTTCAGCAAAGCCGTAATCAAGAAGCTGGCGGGAATCCGCGAAGCGCTGCGCGTCGCTGGTGGATTTCATAACTACCGCGATCACACGCCGCCCATCCCGTACCGCGGTCGTGGTGACGCAATAGCCTGCCTCCGCGATGGTTCCGGTTTTGAAGCCGTCCAGCCCTTCGTAAGGCGCCATGGTATTGAGCAGGTGATTGGTGTTATTATAGTAGGAGCCGTTGAAGTTGAACCCGCTTTTGGAGGTGATGCGCAGGATATCGGGATAATCGTCGATAAAGCGGCGGGTGAGCTTGGCCTGTGAGCGGGCCGTAATATAATTGGGCTGCGCGCCGTGGCAGTTGTAATAGGTCGCGTTCAGGCCGAGGTCCTTGGCGGTCTGGTTCATGCGGGCGACAAATGCGCTCTCACTGCCGCTGATATGCTCGGCCATGACGATGCACGACGCGCTGGCGGAGGGAATCATGATCAGGTGAAGCAGCGTATCGACCGAGTAGGTGGCACCCTCGGTCAGCGGTACGGCGGTGGGATAGCTGGCGTCGCGGGATTTGACAGCCGCGTTGTGGCTGATCTTGACCTGGGTGTCCAAAGTCAGGCGGCCGGCCTCCAGCTCCTGATAAATGATGTAGGCGGTCAGCACCTTGGTCATACTGGCCGGCACACGGGCGATGTCGGCGTTATACTCGTAAAGCGTTTCCCCAGTCTGCGCGTCCATGACGAAAACGCTTTCCGCCTGGTAGCTGAGCGCGGCAGCGCCGGGCGCGAGGCCGCAGAACAGCACCAAGACGGCCAAAACGGATGCGATCAGTTTTTTTCTCATACAGTTTACCCCCCTTGAAAATAAAAAGCAGACATTGCGCAAGGAATGCGGTGATGCTGCATAAATTATAGCATCGGTGGAGAAAAAAGTAAATTTAGAAAATCGCACGCGGCGCAAAAGAAACGGGAAAAGTTCAGACAATGTTCAAAAACTTCCGGCTCTGCATGCTATACTAAAGCATAGGGCATACTAAGGCACACGGAATCGGATGAAGGTGGAGTGCTTATGAAGACGCTATACTATGGAGGCCCGATCCGCACAATGGAGAGCGGCGGGCTGGCTGAAGCGCTGCTGGTCGAAAACGGCGTGATCGCGGCCGTGGGGACGCGGGAAAAGCTCGCGGCATGGGCGCGCGGCGCGGCAGAGATCGACTTGGATGGGCGTGCGCTGTTGCCTGCGTTCCTGGACGCGCACGGCCATTTTTCCGGCGCCGCGCAGGCGCTGCTGCAGGTCCCGCTGGAGGAGGCCGCCAGCCTGGACGAGATCGGACAGGCGCTGTCGCATTTTATCACGGCCAACAAAATACCGGACGGGCAATGGGTTGTGGGGAAAAGCTATGACCAGAATACGCTCGCGGAGCGGCGCCATCCGACCCGCGCACTGCTCGACCGCGTTTCCGCGGCGCATCCGATCATGGTGGTGCATCAGTCCGGACATATGGGGGTGTTCAACTCTCTGGCGCTGGAGCTGCTCGGCGTGAAAGTGGACACGCCCGCGCCGGCGGGAGGCATAATTGGTACGGAAAACGGTGTGCTGACCGGATATATGGAGGAAAACGCGTTCCTGCAGTACCAACAGCAAGTGCCGATGCCGGATATGGAGGACCTGATGGAGGCCTATCGCCGGGTGCAGGAGCAGTATGCTTCCTATGGCGTGACAATCGTGCAGGAGGGAATGATGCCCGAAAGCCTGATTCCGATGTATCAGACCTTGCTTGCGCATCGGCTGCTTACGCTGGATGTGGTGGCATATCCGCCTGTGGATGCCTGGGATGAGGTGAGCGCGGCTTTTCCGGAAGCGGTCCGCCGGTACCATTGCCATTTCAAGCTCGGCGGGTGCAAGATATTTCTGGATGGCTCCCCGCAGGGCCGTACCGCGTGGATGCGGACCCCATACCAAGGCGCGGAGGACGGGTACCGAGGTTATGGCACCATGAGCGGGCAGGCGGTGCAGGAAGCGCTCGTGACAGCCTATCATGGAGGGCTGCAGGTATTGGCCCATTGCAACGGGGATGCGGCGGCGGAGCAGTTTTTGCAGGCCGTGGCCGCGGTCGAGCGGGAATTTCCAGATTTCCGCGGCCTGCGGCCGGTCATGATCCATGCGCAGCTTCTTGGCTTGGACCAGATGGAGGCTGTCAAGCGGACCGGCGTGCTGCCATCGTTTTTTGTGGCGCATGTGTATCGGTGGGGCGAGGTGCATATCCGCAATTTCGGACTGGCGCGCGCACAGCATATCAGTCCGGCGCGCGCGGCGCTCGAGCAGGGGATCCCGTTCACATTCCACCAGGACACGCCCGTGCTGCCGCCGGACATGTTGGGTACCGTCTGGTGCGCGGTCAACCGGCTGATGGAAAGCGGCGCCGTGCTCGGCGCGGACCAGCGTATCCCTGTGGAGGACGCGCTGCGTGCGGTTACAGTCCACGCCGCTTACCAGTATTTTGAGGAAGCGCGCCGCGGCTCTCTGCGGCCGGGCAAAGCGGCCGATCTGGTGCTGCTGGACGCCGATCCGTTAGCGGTTGGGCCGGATGCGCTGCGGCGGGTGCGCGTGCTGGAAACGGTCAAGGCAGGGGAAACGATTTACCGTGCATGATAGCCCTCCGGCAAAATCCGCTTGCCTTTTCTGCGCGGGATGCCGTATACTAAAGGACGGGAATATGAAAAGCCGGCGGCGGGCGGCCGCTTATCCGCAGGGATAGGCGGCCGCCCTGTGTCCGCGGGCATATGACAGGAGAGAGCCTATAATGAATATTACCAAAGGCGATGTGCAGGAGCTGCGCCGCCGTCTGAAAAAGACCGAATGCACCTTTGGCCGCATGTGCGGGTGCTATGTCAACAGCGGCAAGCAAGTCGTCCTGAAGTTCGGCGAACAGTTTTCCGAACTGGAGGAGGACGAGTTTTACAAGTATTTGGAGATCGCGAAAAAAACGCTGTCCGGCACACTGGGCGGCAACCTGCTCGAGCTGGAATTCGCGCGCGGGGAGCAGGCGGACGAGTGCCGCTCGTTCCTGCTCACGCTCAAGGGCAGCAAGCTGGCCAACGACGACCTGCTCGACCGCCTGTATGAGCAGGTCATCGAACAGTATGCCTATCCGGGTAACTACCTGATTTTAGTATACCATGATGTGTACGATGTGCCGGCCCGGGCGACCTCCGGCGAGGCGCAGGAGGAGTCCGAGGAGATCTACGAGTACATACTGTGCGCGGTGTGTCCGGTCGAGTTGTCCAAGCCCGCGCTCGGTTATCGGGAGGAAGAGAACCGCATCGGCGCGCGCGTGCGCGACTGGGTGGTCGGTCTGCCCGACCTGGGCTTTGTGTATCCGGCGTTCAGCGGCCGCGGCAGCGATGTGAACGCTGTGCTGTATTACGTCAAGACCGGCCGCGGCTCCCATCCGGAGCTGATAGAAAGCGTGCTCGGGTGTGTGTCCCAGCGCACGGCCACAGAGGAGAAGAAAGCGTTCCAGAGCGTTGTGAAAAGCGCGTTTGGGGAGGATGAGGAGCAGGCGGAAGCCGCGTTCTTCCGGATACAGAAGACGATCAGCGGCATGGTGGCCGAGCAGGAGGCGGACGATAGCCTGCCGCCGGTCAGCCTGACGGCCGAGACGGTCGCGGATCTCGCGGCGGAGGCCGAGGTGCCGGAGCCGGTCAGGGAACAGATCGGCAAGGCTTTCGCGCAGACGTTCGGAGACGTGCCGCCTGTTGCGAACAATGTGCTGGACAGCCGCTTGGTGGAGGAAAACACCCAGCGAATGCACACGGCGGCGCTGGAGCAAAGGGTTGCGGATCTGCAGCACCGTCTGGCGGAGCAATCCGAGCGCCTGGCCGGAGACGAGGTTCCTTGGGAGGAAAGCGCGGGCATCGTGCTGCGGGTGCCGGAGGAGCGGGCGGAACGCGTCCATACGGGTGTGGTCGAAGGGCAGAAATGCCTGCTGATTCCGATCGAGGAGGGGGAATCCGCCAGCATTAACGGTGTGGATCAGACACTGTAAAAAACAGCGGGATAATGGGAGCCGGCATCTGCCGGCTCTTTTTGTGCCGGAAATGTGCGAAATCGGCGGCGGGATTTGTGCAATATGCAAAAATGTGATTTTCCCCCTTGACAGTACGGAAAAGGGCGCTATAATAAAAGCATAACTTGTCAGACAAGTTGAGGAGGTAAGCCATGAAGGCCGAACGCATCAATGTGACGGAAAGCGTACTCCAGTACCTGACTGGCCATATCCAAAGCGGCCAGTGGGCGGTCGGCAGCAAGATCCCGTCCGAGAACCAGTTGACCGAACGGCTCGGCGTCAGCCGCGCGAGCGTGCGCGTGGCGATCCAGCAGCTGATCGGCGTGGGCGTGCTGGAAAGCGTGCATGGGAAAGGGACCTTCCTGCGGGACGACCGCGTGGAAACCCTGCTCACCGGAGCAAGCCAGATCACCCCTGCGGACTGCGCGGATATCCGTGCGGTGCTGCAGTTCCGGCGCATTTTAGAGCCGGAAGCGGCGGCGCTGGCCGCAAAAAACGCAACAAAAGCGCAGATTGGGCGTCTGCATGAGCTGACCGGCCGGTTGCCCGCGCTGCGCGGCCAGAAAAGTGAATTTGTACGGTGCGACATGGCGTTCCATGAGGAACTGTGCAGGGCGTCCGGCAATCATCTGCTGGTCAAAAGCCTGCATGAGGTGTTCGAGCAGACGGTGCGCAACCATGAGCAGCTGACCCAGCGGTTCGGAGAGCAGGACGCCCTATTCTTTCACCCTATGATCCTCAATGCGGTCGAGGTACACAATGATAATCTGGCGCGTGCGCTGATGCAGGCGCACATCCTGCAAAATTACGATAAGGTTTAACTTGTATAACGAGTAAAAAGGAGAGAATATCATGCCAATTACCATCCGTGACATCCGTGTGATCTGCACCGCGCCGGAGGGAATCAACCTGGTGGTCGTCAAGGTGGAGACGAGCGAGCCGGAGCTGTACGGCCTGGGCTGCGCGACGTTTGCCTACCGCCACCTGACCGTGCAGCATCTGGTGGAAAATTACCTCAAGCCGCTGCTCGTCGGCCGCGAGGTGAACAACATCGAAGCGCTGTGGCAGCTGATGCACCAGAACGCCTACTGGCGCAACGGCGGCATTGAAAACAACGCGATCTCGGGCGTGGACATGGCGCTGTGGGACATCAAGGGCAAGCTTGCGAACATGCCGTGCTACGAGCTGTTCGGTGGCAAGTGCCGCGAAGCCATTCCGGTCTACCGTCACGCGGATGGGCGCGATGTGGAGGAGATCTGCGATAACATCGAGCGCTTCCGCGACATGGGCATCACCCACATCCGCTGCCAGTGCGGCGGCTATGGGGGGGGCGGCTACGGCAAGGCGCCCGCGACCGCGCCGCAGGGCGCGCCGGACGGCGTCTACCTGGACTCGCGCAAATACATCCGCGACACGGTCAAGCTGTTTGAGGGCATCCGCGCGCGCATCGGCTACGACATGGCGCTCGTCCACGACGTGCATGAGCGCATCGCACCGGTCGAAGCGCTGCAGCTGGCCAAGCAGCTCGAACCGTTCGACCTGTTTTTCCTGGAAGATGCGGTGCCGCTCGAGCAGGTCGACTGGCTGCGCCTGCTGCGGCAGCAGACCTCGATCCCGCTGGCGCAGGGCGAGCTGTTCAACAACCCGCGCGAGTGGAAGCAGCTGATCACCGAGCGGCTGATCGACTTTATCCGCGTGCATATTTCGCAGATCGGCGGCATCACGCCGGCGCGCAAGCTGGCGATTTTCGCAGAACAGTTCGGGGTGCGCACCGCGTGGCACGGCCCCGGCGATATGTCGCCGCTCGCGCATGCGGCCAATATCCATATCGACTTGGCGGCGCCCAACTTCGGCGTGCAGGAATGGTCGGGCATCGAGCCGCCCAATTTCGTCATCCAGGAGCTGCGTCAGCAGCACGGCGCGCTGCTTGAGGTGTTCCCAGGCCTGCCGGAATTCAGGGACGGTTATGTGTACGCCAACCACAAGCCCGGCCTGGGCGTCGATCTGGACGAAAAGGAAGCCGCCAAATACCCCTGTGAGAACACGGTCACGACTTGGACGCAGACCCGCCTGCGAGACGGCTCGCTCCAGACGCCGTAACGCCGCGCGGTGCAGAAAGCGGGAAAACCGATATGTCATACATGATACTGTTTTAAGAGGAGAATGCTGTTATGCTGATGAGCAAGGAAGTCATAGTGACCGAGCCGCATAAGTTCGAGGTGCGCGAGGTGCCGCGCCCTGAGGCTGCCGGCGATTACGACGTACTGGTTAAAATGAAGGCCTGCGGCGTGTGCGGGTCGGACGTACATAACTATCTGGGAGAGAACCCGTGCGCGTCTTATCCGCGCATCCCGGGACATGAGAACGCGGGCGTGGTCGAAGCGGTCGGCTCCAAGGTGACTCGCGTCAAGCAGGGCGACCATGTCGTGCTCGATCTGGTGGTTGCCTGCGGCGAGTGCTACCAGTGTAAAATAGGCCGCTATAACGTGTGCGAACACGTCCGCGCGCGCGGTTCGAGCATCGACGGTGGCTGGCGCGAATACTTTGTCGTGCCGGAGAACCAGTGCTATGTGATCTCCCCCGAAATCCCGTGGAAGGATGCGGCGCTCGTCGAGCCGTTCGCCATCGGCGGACACTGCACGGGGCGCGGCCGCGTGGTGCCGGAAGATACCGTGCTCATCCTCGGCGCGGGTACGATCGGCGCGATCATCCTGCAGACCTGCAAGGCGAAGGGTGTGAAAACCGTCATCTGCTGCGATATCAACGATTCTTCGCTCGAACGCGCGAAAACGTACGGCGCGGACTATGTGATCAACACCAAAAACGAAGATCTTGCCCTGCGCGTGCAGGATATCACGGGCGGACATGGTGTGACCTGCGCGTTTGATTCGGCATGCTTCCCAGGCTCGCTGACCAGCCTGTTCGCGCCCGGTATCATGGCGAACGCGGGCCGCGTGGTCTCGCTCGGCTTCTGCACGGCGCCGGAGCAGATCTCCTCCGCCATGCTCGACCAGCGCGAGCTTGACCTGATCGGCTCCCGCATGTCGGCTTACCAGTTCGAGCCGACCATCGAGCGTTTTGAGCAGCATGCGTTCAATCTGGAGGGTATCGCTACCCATTTTATCCCGTTCAGCCGCATCGGGGAAGTGTTCGACAAGATCGAGCATCCCGACCCGTCGGTTAAGAAAATGGTCATTTTGTTTGATGAGGAGGATATGTAATCATGGTACATCCGCTTTTTGATATCACCGGCCGCAAGGCCATCGTTACCGGCGGCACGCGCGGCCTGGGTCACGGCATGGCCGAGGGTCTGATGGAGGCGGGCTGCGAGGTCGTCATCATTGGCTCGAGCGCGCGCGTGCATACCGCCGCGGAGGAATTCCGCGCGCGCGGCTTTGCCTGCCACAGTGTGCAGGCCGACCTTGGTCGGCGTGAGGAATGCTACCGTGCGTTCGGAGAGGCGGTGGAGCAGCTGGGCGGCGATCTGGACATCATCGTGACCGCGCACGGCATCCAGCGCCGGCACCGTGCGGACCAGTTCCCGATGAGCGATTGGGACGACGTGATCCGCGTCAATCTGGAGAGCCAGTTCATCCTCTGCCAGGAGGCGTCCAAGATCATGGTCAAGAAGGGCTATGGCAAGATCATCACGATTTCCTCCATGGCGTCTTTCTTCGGCGGCCAGAACGTCGTCGCGTATTCCGCAGCCAAGGGCGGCGTGGCACAGATGACCAAGTGCATGTCCAACGACCTGCTGGCGTGCGGCGTCAACGTCAATTCGATCGCGCCCGGCTATTTTGCGACCGATATGAATGAAGCGCTCCTCGACCCCTCCAATTACCGATACAAGGAGATCTGCGACCGCATTCCCGCCCACCGCTGGGGCGAGCCGGCGGATATGAAGGGCGCGTGCCTGTTCCTTGCGTCGCATGCGAGCGACTATCTGGGCGGCGCGATCCTGCCGGTCGACGGCGGCTACCTTTGCAAGTAAGGGGCGCCTGCTCCGGCGCTTTCCATTATCAAAAAGACCCCCAGGGCTGGCTGCCCTGGGGGTCTTTTTCCGTACCGATGCGTCAGGCGCCGGCGACCAGATGGTCGAGCGCCTCTCGCGCGCGCTGTTCCGCAGCGCGGCAGCCTTCCTGCATGGCGCGAAGGCGGGACAGGACATCGTCGATTTGTCCGCATGTCTCTGCAATTTGGGACTGTGCGCCGTGAATATGGTCCAACACCATCCAGTCCGCGAAAAGGCCGTCGAAAAAGTAATCCGCAAAGCGCAGGAAACCGTCCACCTGCGCCTGCACATCCGCTTGGATGGATACATCGGTCAGCTCGGTCTTAAAGCGGCGAAGCTGGGTCTGCAGCGTCTCGACCTTGTCCTGCGCGTCGTCCAGATGCCCGTGCTTGACCAGGTCGGTTATCAGGCCGCCGCTGAACAGGTCGAACGTCCCCCAGCCTTCCGCGCTGTCCAGGCTGGACAGGATGCTGCCCGCGGTATTGCGCGCCGCGCGTCCGGCGTCGAGTGCTTGCCCAATCTCGGTTTCCAGCGTCTGCTGTGTGGCGAGCTGCTGCTCAAGCTGCAGGATGCGCTCGGCATGCACGGAACCACTCTGCCGCAGGAAATCCCGCTTGTCGTCCATGACCTGCGTCCAGCGCTGCTCGCAGCCATCGAGCGCGGCGGCTTCCCGCTCGTAAGAAGCGATATCCTGCCGTACCGCCTCCAGCTCACGCCGTACAGCGTCGTGCCTGACCGCGGCGGTCCAGGCCTCCTGCTGTTCCTTGTCGAGCCGCTCCTCCCGCCTGCCGAGGAGAGCGTAAAAACAGGCGGTTAGGCTGCGGCCTTGCAGCCGGTCCACGTCCTTTTGCTCCGCAGCCCGTACCACAGCCAGGCTGCGCTCCCGTTCCTCCAGGCGTTGCCGCTCGCGGTACAGCTCGTCCAGCATGCCCCGCAGCCGGTTGAGCCGGTCGGCCTGCTGCCTGAGGGTGCGGAGCGTTTCATCGTATGGCGTCAAATGCGATCCCTCCCGTTCGTTTTTATCATTATACCACATACCACAGCGGCCGGTACTTTTTTGCTTGAAGCGACTGCTAAGCGCCGCTGACCGCTGATAATAAATAAAATAAATGTATAATAGCTGCTTTGCGGCTATCCATGCGGCGCGCGCTCCAGTGAGCCTTTTGCGGAAGGATGAGGGGCGAAAAACGTGTAAATTTTATGTTTTCCGTCGTACAGCGTTGAAAACGTGGGGGAAAGTGTGCTATACTATCAATATCTGAAAATTTTTGGAGCGTAGGAATATGGCTTATGAAAACAATAGGCGCCGCCGCCCGCCGCGGGAGGATGACGGGACCCTGATCGAAGGCAGGAACGCGGTTCTGGAAACGCTGCGCGCTGGCCGGACGGTCGATAAGGTCTTTGTGGCCGAGGGAGCCCGCATCGGGGATGTGGCTGCGGAAGCGCGGCGCTGCGGCGTGCCGGTCGTCACCTGCGACCGCCGCAAGCTCGACCATATGAGCCCCACGGGGAACCACCAGGGAGTGATCGCGCAGGCCGCCGCACAGGAATATGTGTCGCTCGACCATATATTCCGCGTGGCGGAGGAGCGGGGCGAAGCGCCGCTGATCGTGGTCTGCGACGGTATTGAGGACCCACATAACCTGGGCGCGATCATCCGCTCGGCGGAAACCGCGGGCGCACACGGGGTCATTATCCCCAAGCGCCGCGCGGTTGGTCTGACCGCGGCGGTCGCGCGAGCCGCGGCGGGCGCGCTGGCCTATGTGGGCGTGCATAAGGCGAACAACCTTGCGGCGGCGCTCGACGAGCTGAAGGCGCGCGGGGTGTGGCTGTTCGGCGCGGAGGCGGATGGAACGGTGGGGCTTTACCAGGCCGCGTTCGACCGCCCGTGCGCGATCGTGATCGGTTCAGAGGGGCAGGGGCTCAGCCGGCTGACGCGGGACAAGTGCGATTATATCATCAGCATCCCGATGCGCGGGCGGGTCAATTCGCTCAACGCATCCAACGCGGCGGCCGTTCTGCTGTTCGAGGCGGTCCGCCGCCGCGCGCAGGCGGAATAAAGGAGGAAGACGGACAACGATATGGACAGAAAAGACGAAACCATGAACCTCGATGATATTCGGGCGATGCTGAACGACGTACCGGATACGGACGAGTTCGATCTGGACGCGATCATAGCCGAGGTCGAGGGACTGGCACCGGCCACGCCGAAGGCCCAGCCGCGCCCGTCCGCCGCGCCGGTGCCGGAGGTACGGCAGCCGGAACCGGCGGCAGCCGCCCAGCCCGCCGCGCCAAGGACGAGGCCTGTCCGCGCAGCGGCGCCGACGGAAACGCAGCCGCGTGATTCGGACGATTCCACAGGGGAGGAAGAAGAGGATCCCCGCGCGGCGCGTATCGCCACGCGGGAGGCCAGGGCGGAGGCGAAACGGCAGAGAGAGGAGAAACGGACCGCTGCCAGGGCTGCGCGCCGCGCCGCGAAAGCGGCCGTGCAGGAGGAAGAGGAGCTGTACGAGGACATGACGGAGCAGCCACCCGCGCGCCGCGCAGCGCGTGGGGAGCGGATGAGCCGCAAGGAGGCGCGCGCGGCGCGTCTGGCCGCCGAACAGCAGGAGGAAGCGGAGGAGATCCGGCTGCGCGATCCGGCGCAGGCCGCCCGCTCGTTCAAGCGGCGGGCGCGGGGGCTTTCCGTGCGGTCCGTGATCGTATTGATTTTGGCTGCGGCTGCGGCTTACCTGAGCCTCGCGCCCAGCTTTGACGTGCTGCCGCTACCGGTTGTGCTCGACGCGGTGGAGAACCCGGGCATCGGCATTGGCGTGCTCCTGCTGCTGCAGTTTATCGCGCTTTTCCTGGGCGTGGATGTGTTCGGCATGGGCTTTAACAGCCTGTTTCACGGCGCGCCCGATCGGGCGTCGCTGGTTTCGTTCGCCATTGTTGCGTCGCTGCTGCACGGCGCGTCCATTATCGTTTTTGAAAACGCGCCCGGCGTGCAGGTGCCGTACCTCGCGGTCAGCATCCTGCTGCTGTACGCGGCAATGCGGGAGGAGCGCGGACGGTACGCCGCGCAGGCGCGCGCCTATCAGGCGATCTGCTCGGCGGAGCAGCCGATGGCGGTCTACAGCCATTACGACAGGGAGGATGACGCGTGCAGGGCGGTCAAGGGGCCGCTGCACGATGATAAGGCTTTTTTGCTGGAGATGGAACGGCCGGATACGGTCGACCGCTTTTCCATGATCTATGTGCCGATCGCGCTGGCGGCGTCCATCATCTTCGCGCTGGTGGCTTCGGTTGCGCGCGGCGAGCCGGTGCGCTTTTTCTGGGCGTTTTCCGCGATTTTGTCGGTATCCGCGCCGCTCGGCCTGCTGTGCGCGTTCGGCGCGAGCTATAAGAATATCTCGCGCCGCCTGCTCGGGTCGGGCGCGGCGCTCGCAGGGGCGCGCCAGGCCAACCTTCTGCGCGGGACCGAGGAGGTCGTCCTGACTGAAAACGACCTGTTCCCTGCGGGCTCGATCAGCTTGGAGGCGCTGCAGAACGCGGGGCGGATGTCGGACGATAAGTTGCTGGGCTGCGCCGCAGCGCTCGCGGATGCGGCCGGTCTTGAGCTGGGACGTGTGCTGACCGAGGCGGTGCGGGAGCGGTACGGCGTGACGCTGGCGGCGCGCAACGTGCAGTTTGTCGAGGGCGGCCTTGCCGGAGAGATCGGCGGGAGCCGCATGGTGCTTGGCACAGCGGCGCTCATGGTCAAGCTGGGGCAGCGTATCCGTTCGGGCCAGACGGAGGATGAAACGGTTAGCGCCTATCTGGTTGTGGACAACGTGCTGGCGGGCGCGCTGCTGCTCCGTTACCAGCCGACGAAAAGTACCTACCAGGCAATGCGCCTGATGCGCCGGATGCATATGAACGCGGCGCTGGCAGTGCGGGATTTCAACATTTCGCCCGCTATGGTGGAGAGCCAGTTCGACCTGCGCCGCGGCTTTGCCGATCAGCCGGAGCCGGACAGCGTGCGCCGGCTGCTTGATCCCACCTATGCAAAGGCGGACGCGCCCGCCGCGATCCTAGTCCGCGAGGGGGCGGGACCGTTCCTGCAGGTACTCCGCTGTGCGGACAAGCTGGCAGGCGCGGTGCGCTCCGCCTTGACGCTGGGTGCCTTTGCCGGCATATGCGGAATGCTGATCGTATTCTATCTGGTGTTCCAGAACGCGGTGGACGCACTGCCGGTTCTGCACCTGCTGCTGTATCTGTTGATCTGGTATGTTCCGGTATTCATTATCACACAGCAGACGCACTGAGATAAGGAAATAATGAAAAGGGCCTGGAAGCATGCTTCCAGGCCCTTTTCATTTGCCCCTTGCCGGGGAGTGGCCGCTTGGCAAAAGCAAAGGCCGCCGGAGCGAACCGCTCCGGCAGCCCGATCGGTAGAAGAGAAGAAAAAGAGGGGTTCAAAACGGCAGGATGGACACGACCGAAAACACCGCGAGAGCCAATGCCAAAACGGCGGCGGCGGTAGCAAGATAAGCACGGGTCATGACGGAGGCTCCTTTCCATTCTGCACAGCGGGGTAAAAACCATTACGCTTATATAACGTTTGAAAAGGCGGTTTTGTGACAGGAAAAAAACAAAAAAATAAAAAATTTTCGGGCGGTGCGGCTCTGTCGAAAAAAGACAGAGGGGTACATTAAAATTGCACAAAAAACAGCTTGCATGAATTGGTAAAGTCGTGTATAATAACAAACAGGGAGTTTGTTCCCGCCAACTAAGCGCCCGCGTGAAGGCAAGGGCAGGGGAGTGTTTATCAAATATGGCCAATTACCCGGTTAACAAGATCCGTAACGTATGTCTGATGGGGCATGGCGGCGACGGCAAGACCTCGCTCGTCGAGAGCCTGCTCAATATCGCCGGAGTGACCGACCGTGTCGGAAAGATCACGGATGGCAACACTGTATGCGATTTCGATCCAGAGGAGATCAAACGCAAGTTTTCGATCTCAACGGCTGTGGCGCCTGTTGAATGGAACGGCTGCAAGATCAATCTGCTTGATACCCCTGGTTTCTTTGATTTTGAAAGCGAAGTAAACTGCGCGCTGCGCGTAGCCGAATCCGCTTTGATCATCGCCACTGGCAAGGCCGGTCCGGGCGTGGGGACGGAAAAGGCTTGGGAGCGCTGCGAGGCGCGTTCCATGCCGCGCATGTTCTATATCTCCAAGATCGACGAGGAGAACTCGGATTACTATACCTCGCTGCATAAGCTGCAGAAGCAGTTCGGCGTTTCGGTCTGCCCGATCGTGGTGCCGATCTTCGAGGGCAACCGCGATACGGCCGGCGTGGTCGACTGCGTCATCCGCAAAGCGTACCGCATGGAGGGCAGCAAGCGCGTCGAGATCCCGATTCCGGACGATATGAAGGACCGTATCGACCAGCACCGCGCGGCGCTGTGCGAAAATGTGGCCGAGCTGTCCGAGGAGCTGATGGAGCGCTATTTTGCGGGCGAGGAATTCTCGGACGAAGAACTGATCGCGGGCATCCGTCAGGGCGTCAAAGATCTGGTTATTGCGCCGGTGTTCTGCGGCACGGCCGTGACCGGCATCGGCTCCTATGCGCTCCTGAAAGGCATTGCGGACTACATGCCGTCGCCGGACGAAAAGCCGGTCGAGATCTGCGAGGACGAAAAGGGCGAGCTGATCGAGATCAACTGCACGCCCAACGGCTCGACCTGCGCGTTCGTGTTCAAGACGGTCGCGGACCAGTACGGCCGCTTCTCGTATTTCAAGGTCATGTCCGGCGAGGTCAAGCAGGACATGGTGCTGGTCAACAAGCGCGCGGACGCAAATGAAAAAATGGGGCATATTTACTCGGTCTGCGGCAAGAAGACGAGCGAGGTGCCGGTCGTCGGCTGCGGCGATATCGGCGCGGTTTCCAAGCTGGTCACCACCAAGACCGGCGACACGCTTTCCATGAGCGTGCGCAAGGTCGAACTGGAGCCAATCGAATTTGCGCCGCCGTGCTACACGCAGGGCATCCAGCCCAAGGTCAAGGGCGCGGAGGAGAAGATATCCGCCGGCCTGACCCGCCTGCACGACGAGGATCCGTCTTTCGAGACCGAGTTCAATCCGGAAACCAAGCAGCATACGATTTCGGGTGCGGGCGACATCCATCTGGATGTTTTGTGTTCCAAGCTCAAGGATAAATTCGGCGTGGAGGTCGTGCTGACGCCGCCGATCGTGCCGTACCGTGAAAAGATCCGCAAGACCGTCACGGTCGAGGGCAAGCATAAGAAGCAGTCCGGCGGCCACGGACAGTACGGCCATGTTAAGATGGAGTTTGCGCCGTATCCGGAAGGCGATTACCTGTTTGAGGAAAAGATCTTCGGCGGCTCTGTGCCGAAGAACTTCCATCCCGCGGTCGACAAGGGCATCCGCGAGGCAATGGAGCATGGCGTGCTGGCGGGCTATCCGCTGGTCGGTCTGCATGCCACGCTGCTGGATGGCTCTTATCATGACGTGGATTCCAACGAGCTTTCGTTCAAGATGGCGGCGCGCCTGGCCTATAAGGCGGGTATCCCACAGGCGAGTCCGGTGCTGCTTGAACCGGTCTGCTCGCTGCGCGTCGTCGTGCCGGATTCGTACATGGGCGATGTGATCGGCGACCTGAACAAGCGCCGCGGGCGGATCATGGGTATGAACCCGATCGAGGGCGGCAAGCAGGAGATCCTGGCGGAGTGTCCGATGGCAGAGTTATCCGACTATGCGATCACGCTGCGCTCGATGACGCAGGGCCGCGGCTCGTTCGTTTCCAAGTTCGAGCGGTATGACGATGCGCCTGCTCCGGTGCAGGAAAAGGTTATTGCGGAAAACAAGGCGAGACTGGAAGCGCTCAACAAGGAATAACATAAAAAAACCGGCTGCATAGCAGCCGGTTTTTTATCCGCCGCACGGGGGAACATACATAGCGATGCGGCGGGCTGGAGACGATAAATCATGAACGACGCCAAAAGTCGCAGGTTTTTTGCCCTGTTTTTTTATGCTTTCGTTTGTTTTGGCAGGGTAGACGGCTGTAAAATTATATGTTATAATTTTAACAGAAACTATTTCGGAGGTGTCGTGCGATGCACAGTACCAGAAAGATCAAGGACGATCTCATCTATGTTGGCGGCAGTGATCGCCGCCTGAGCCGGTTTGAAAATTTATTCCCGATTCCGCGCGGTGTATCCTATAACAGCTATGTGCTGCTGGACGAAAAAACCGTGCTGTTCGATACGGCGGACGATTCGATCGGCCGCCTGTTCTGTGAAAACGTGACATATGCGCTGGACGGGCGCGCGCTGGACTATCTGGTGGTTCAGCATATGGAGCCGGATCACTGCAGCCTGATCGACGAAATGCTGCGCCGCTATCCGGAGGCGAAAATCGTCTGCAGCGCGAAGGCGCTGTCCATGCTGGCGCAGTTCTACGGCCTGGATGCGAAAGACCGCGCGCTGGTCGTTGCCGAGGGGGACAAGCTTTCCACCGGCCAGCATACGCTGCATTTCATCATGGCGCCCATGGTCCACTGGCCGGAGGTAATGGTCACCTATGACGAGCAGCACAAGCTTCTGTTTTCTGCGGATGCGTTCGGTACGTTCGGCGCGTTGGCGGGCAATATTTTTGACGATGAAATCAACTTCGACAGCGCGTGGATGAACGACGCGCGCCGGTATTACACCAACATTGTCGGCAAATACGGCGCGCAGGTGCAGGCGCTGCTGAAAAAGGCGGCCGCGCTGGATATCGAAACCATCTGCCCGCTGCACGGACCGGTTTGGCGCGGGCACTTGGCGTTGCTGCTGGAAAAATACCAGTTGTGGAGCACCTATCAGCCGGAGGATAAGGCTGTTTTGATCGCTTACGCCACCCTGTACGGCAATACGGAAAACGCGGCCAATGTACTGGCCGGCCTGCTGGCGGAAAAAGGTGTGCGCAGCATCGCGATGTATGATGTTTCGGAGACCGATGTATCCGAGCTGGTCGCGGAAAGTTTCCGCTGCAGCCATCTGGTGCTGGCGGCGCCGACCTACAACGGCGGACTGTATCCCCGTATGGAGGCCTATCTGGCGGATCTGAAGGCGCTGAACCTGCAGAACCGCACGGTGGCGCTGCTGGAAAATGGCACATGGGCGCCGGTTTCCGCGAAGCATATGCGGACCGTGCTGGAAAGCATGAAGAACATGACCGTGCTGGAAGGCGCGGTCGCGCTCAAGTCCGCTTTGGCGGAGGGTCAGCTCGCCGCACTGGAGGCGCTGGCGGAGGAGATTGCGGCGCAGATACAATAAACCATTCGACAGGTTGCCGCCGGCATGCGGCAGCCTGTTTTTTTGTGCGAGACGGAGAAAAGCCTGTTCTGCTTTGCGCCCAGGATGCATAGGATAGAGCAAAAGCAGGAGGGACAATGCCATGATCGTTTATGCAACCAAGGTGTCAGTAAAGAAAGCGATAGCGGGCGTGCTGGTAATCGGCGCGGTGGTGCTGGGCGTGACCGCACTTATGCCGAAGGCGGCGGAAACGGTCGATGCGCAGGCGGCTGCCGGCGAGGTGGACCTGGACACAAAGCTGAAAAACAACGAGCAGCGCGTCGCGCTACTGGAAAGCTACGGCTGGAAGGTGGAGGCGGAGCCGCGCAGCGAGCGCGAGGTGCAGATCCCCAAAACCTTTGACGACACATACCAGGCGTACAACGCGATCCAGCTCGGGCAGGGGCTGGACCTGACGCCCTATCAGGGGAAACGGGCAACGCTCTATACCTACGAGCTGCTCGAATACCCGACCGGACAGGAGGGGGTTGTCGCCAACCTGCTGGTTCGGCGCAACCGGCTGATCGCTGCGGATATCAGCGCGCCGGAAGCGGATGGATTCGTCCACGGTATTACCGAGATGCCGGAATAACGCGCCCGAACGCGCCCATGCGGGCGCGTTTTTACTTGACTGTGCAATTCCACGAAAAAACACGGTAGGGTTTAGGACACCTATTGGTGACTTTCAGGGGATTGCACTTTTTTTGCATTTCCCTATTGTGCAATATGCGAAAAAGTGGTATGCTATAGCCAGTAATGGGTTGTCGGGAGGCACAAAATGGCCCAGATGCGTTTGGATAAATTGCTCACCCACCTCAATTGCGGCAGCCGGAAAGAAGTGCAGGCGCTCATCCGCGCCGGCCGTGTGTCTGTGGAAGGGCAGGTGGTCCGCGATCCGGCGGCCAAGCTCGATCCGGAGACTGCGGCGGTTTCTGTGGACGGGCAGGTGCAGCGCTACCGCGCGCAGCGGTATTACATGCTCAATAAGCCCGCCGGTGTGATCACGGCGAGTCGGGACACGCGGCACCCGACAGTGCTCGGGCTTTTTCCGGAGAACGAGCGGCGTGGCTTGTTTGCGGTCGGACGGCTGGATAAGGACACCGAGGGGCTGCTGATCGTAACGGACGACGGGGCGCTCAGCCATGCGCTGATGAGTCCGGCGCGGCATGTCTCCAAGGTGTACGAGGCCGAGATCGAGGGGGAAATGGCCAAAGACGCGGTGCAGCGCTTCGCGCAGGGTATGACGCTGAAGGACGGTACGGTTTGCCGCCCTGCCAAGCTGGAACACGTTCCGGCGGCGTGCGGACAATGTGTGCGGATCACGCTGCAGGAGGGGAAATACCATCAGGTCAAGCGGATGGTCGCGGCAGCCGGCGGGGTGGTGGCGCACCTGCGCAGGGTCAGGCTGGGGGGGCTGTCGCTCGATCCAAAGCTCGCGCCGGGGGAATACCGGCTGCTGCGGGAGGAGGAGGTTGTCCTGTTGCGGCAGGAGCCGGAAGATGAACCGATTGGCTGAAAAAATTGCCAAAAAAATTTGAAAAAATTTGTACAAAAATGTAGAACTCTGTGATATAATTACTTAAAATGCACAGAGGGAATGCTGGCTTCTTGTGAAGAATGTTCAGAGCTGGGGATGCTAAGCAAGGAAATAAGCGTTTTCGGGAGAAACTATTATGACCGCCACAGGCGGAAAAGACGGGAAAGGTGATGGAAATGGCTTCGAGATTGTTCCAGTCGATTGTTTTGCAGATGAAGGACACGGTGGACCGTACTATCGGTATTGTGGATGCCAGCGGCGCGGTCGTTGCGTGTACCGATCTGCCTCGGATCGGCGAAATGCGTGAGGAAGCGATCACCGAGCTGGGATTTGCGGGCGAAATCGTGCGCTTCGGTGGCTATACCTACCATATTACCGGAGAGCGGTCGACTCGGCTGGAATATGCCGTTTTCGTGCAGGGCGAGGATGAGCTTGCGCGCAGCATCTGTTCGCTTGTCGCGGTATCCATCAATAATATTAAAACACTTTACGACGAAAAGCATGACAAGGCGACGTTCGTAAAAAACATTATCCTGGATAATATCCTCCCAGGCGATATCTACATCAAATCCCGCGAGCTGCATTTCGGCAACGACGTGCCGCGCGTTGTATTCCTGGTGCGGCAGCAGTCCCCTGCGGATGTGGCGGCGATCGATGTCGTATCCGGCATGTTCCCGGATAAGCAGAAGGATTTTGTCCTGCATATATCTGAAAGCGATATCGTCGTCGTTAAGGAGGTCAAGTCGGGCAGCGAGGCCAGGGATCTGGCCAAGATCGCCGCAAGCATTGAGGAGACGCTCGCAAGCGAGCTTTCGGTCAAATGCCTGATCGGCATCGGCTCGGTTTCCTCGCAGATGAAGGACATTGCGAAATCCTTTAAGGAAGCCCAGACCGCGATCGAGGTCGGTGGCGTTTTTGATACGGAAAAGAGCATTATCAGCTTTGAAAATCTGGGGATTGGTCGCCTGATTTATCAGCTGCCGATCACGTTGTGCGAGATGTTCCTGTCCGAAGTGTTCAAAAAAGGATCGATCGACTCGCTCGACCAGGAAACGCTGTTTACCATCCAGAAGTTCTTTGAAAATAACCTCAATGTGTCGGAAACCTCCCGCAAGCTGTTTGTACACCGCAATACACTGGTGTACCGTCTGGAAAAGATCAAAAAGCTGACCGGACTCGATCTGCGGGAATTTGACCACGCGATTGTGTTCAAGGTTGCGCTGATGGTGCGCAAATATCTGGCAAGCCGTGAGGAAAACAGCCGCTGAAGGCAAAAGTTCACAAAAATTTCACGAAAAAAACCGGATCGTGTTCCGGATTGGCAGTTGTTGTCGTCTTGCGCGATCGGGGAATATCTGTTATAATAGGCAAAGGTGTATGAAGCGCATGCACCTTTGTCTTTTTTTGCAAATGCAAGGCTCCGGGGAGGACTGCCAGTGATACGGATGAACGATGTCACCATGGTGTACGATAACGGCACCCGTGCGGTGAACAAAGCAAACCTGCGCATCGACGAGGGCGAATTCGTCTTTTTGGTCGGCGCGTCCGGTTCCGGCAAAACGACGATGATCAAGCTCCTGACCGCGGAGGTGCGGCCGACCGAGGGGCGGGTGCTGGTCAATAACTACAATATCGGTGAAATGAAAAAACGCCAGATCCCATACCTGCGCCGCACGCTCGGCGTGGTGTTCCAGGATTTCCGGCTGATTAACAGCAAAACGGTGTATGAGAACGTCGCGTTCGCCATGCGCACAATCGGCGCAAAAGGGAAAGCAATCAAGGAACGCGTGCCGTATGTGCTTGATCTGGTTGGTTTGTCGGAAAAAGCGCATGAAAAACCCCTGAACCTTTCGGGCGGCGAGCAGCAGCGCGTCGCGATCGCGCGCGCGCTTGTCAATAACCCGCGGCTGATTATTGCGGACGAGCCGACCGGCAACCTCGATCCGGCGCGTTCGCTCGAGCTGATGACGCTGTTTGAAAAAATCAACGAATTGGGAACCACCGTCCTGATTGTCACCCATGAGAAGGGCTTGGTGGATGAATTTGAAAAGCGTGTCGTCGTCATTGATAAGGGCGAGGTCATCAGCGACCAGACAGGTGGGTACTATCAGTTATGAGAAGTTTTGGTTACTACTGGAAGGAAGGCTTCCGCAATATTTTCAAGCACGGGTTTATGTCGATCGCGGCCGTGATCATCATGATCGCCTGTCTGCTTTTGACAGGAACCGTCACGCTGATCGCATATAATATTAACCTGAGCATTATTGACCTGCAGCAGTCGAATGAGATCGTGGTATTCATCGACGATAGCCTGACCACGCGCGAAGCGAGGGCGCTCGCCACGGAATTCGAGCGGATCGACAATATTGCGACGGTCGATTTTGAGGACCGCGATGAGGCGCTGGAAATCTACCGCCAGCAGCTTGGCGAGGATGCCGATATCCTGGCGGACTTTGATTCCAGCAACAATCCGCTGCGCAACAGCTATATCTTTACCCTGAAAGATCCGACGCAGGCGGAGCAGACCATCGAGGAGATCCAGCAGGTCGAGGGGACCGACCGCATCCGTGCAGATGAGGAGGTTATCTCCAAGCTGATCCAGGTGCAGCGGGTGTTCAATATCATTTCGCTGGCCATGGTCGTGGCGCTGACGCTGATCTCTATTTTCATTATCGCCAATACGGTCAAGCTGGCCATGTTCGCGCGCAGGGAGGAAATATCCATCCAGAAAATGGTGGGCGCGACAAACTGGTTTATCCGCTGGCCGTTCGTGATTGAGGGCATGGTACTCGGCCTGCTGTCCGGCGGGCTGGCGTTTTTCGCCGAGTGGGGCCTGTATAACGAAATGGCGCGGGTCGTCGGTGATGTGATCCCCTATTTCCAGGTTGCTGCGTTTGACAGCGTCCGCATGCTGGTGCTGGGGATATATCTTGGCGCGGGCGTGCTGTTCGGCATCGGTGGCTCGGTAACGAGCATCCGCAAGTTTATGAATGTGTAACCCCTGGTAAACAGCAAAGGAGCAGAAACATTATGATGAAGAAAAGGACCGTGCGGATCATTTCATGCGTAATCGCCGGTATCCTGGTGGTTGCGATGCTGGTTTCCATGCTGGCCTCCAGCCTGACGTTCGCAGCCGCGGCGGAGGATGCGGATTCTCTTCGGGATAAGCTGTCGACCTTGGAGGATGAAAAGGCGGCGGTGAAAGAGCGGATCGCCGAACTGACCCGCGAGGCGAACGATGTGCAGGCTACGCGGGACGCGCTGCAGAGCGAGATCGACTTGACAAAGGAAGAGATCACCACCGTGGAGGCGTATATCGACCGCCTGCAGGAGCAGATCGATGTCAAGACCTCAGAGCTGGAAGTGGCGGAGGATGCGCTTTCCGAAAAGGAAGCGCAGTTTGCCAAGAGCGTGCGCACGACCTATGAGCTGGGCGACACGAGCTATCTGGAGGTGCTGCTCAATTCCTCCAGCTTTTCCGATATGCTCACGCGCATTGAAATGATCACCGACGTGATGGACTACAATAAAAAGGTGGTCGCGGAGTATACGGCGGCGAAGGAGGATATCGAGCAGAAGCGTGACGACCTGCAGAATACGCAGGATTCTCAGAAGGAATACCAGAAGAACCTGAGCTATAAGGTGGACGAGTTGGCGGCGAGCGAAGCCGAACAGGCCGCCCTGCAGGAGAGCCTGGAGGCCTACAAGGCAGAGAGCGAAGAGGAATACGACCGCATTGCAAGCGAGATGCAGGATGTCAGCAATCAGATCGCCGAGTTGTCCCGCCAGTCCGCTGCAAACGGCTCGGTTCCGATGGGCGACGGCACGCTGATCTGGCCGACCCCGAGCTGCACCACGACCAATTCCGCTTACGGCTACCGTGTCCATCCGATCTATGGAACGGTCAAGTTCCACGCGGGCGAGGATATCCCCGCGGGCTACGGCGCACAGATCCTGGCCGCGGCGTCCGGCACGGTCGTCACCGCGGGCTGGGTTTCCGGTTACGGTAACTATACGGTTATCGACCACGGCGGCGGACTGATGACCGCCTATGGACACCAGAGCTCGTTCGCGGTGTCGGTGGGCGATGTGGTCACACAGGGCCAGGTGATCGGCTATGTCGGTTCGACCGGTAACTCGACCGGTCCGCACCTGCATTTTGAGGTTTATGTCAACGGTTCTACCGTCGACCCGAAGAGCTACTTTTAACAGTCATACATAAGGGGAGAGGGCGGCGCGTCCTCTCCCTTTTTTGGAGGGAAGCTGCGGAATATGAAAAAACTGCGGGAAACACAGATCACATTGGGAACGGCGCTGGCGCTCTGCCTGATGGCTTGCGCCGCGGGTATCGCGTGCTGCTATGCGGCGTTCGGCTGGCGTACGCAGGCGGTGCAGAACAAGCTGCGCGAGATCGACGCGATCGCCGCTGAGCACTATGTCGGCGCGTTTGACGCGGAGACAGTCGCGGACTATGCGGCGGTGGGCTACATCACCGGCCTGGGTGATCAGTGGTCGGGCTACATTCCGGCCGACCAGTATGAAAGCTACCAGATGAATACGGAGGGCAAGGGCTGCGGCATCGGCGTGTCCGTGGTGACGTCGGGGCAGGGCATCCGCATCAGCCTGGTATATGATGCGTCGCCCGCGCAGCAGGTCGGCATCCGCAAAGGCGATTGGATCGTTGGCGCGGAGGGACTGACCGTCAAGGCGGATGGCGCGGATGCCGTGATCGGAGCGATCCAGGGCGAGGAGGGGACCGAGGTCACCGTGACCGTGCGGTCGGGCGAAGACGGACGGACGCGCGACGAAACCATGACCCGTGCGGTCGTGGTGCAGAAAATGGCGTGGGGAGAGATGCTTGCGGACCGGATCGGCTATATCCGCATCGAGAATTTCCATGTCGGCGCGGCGGAGCAGTTCCAAAACGCGCTGGACGAGTTGATCGCGGACGGGGCGCGTGCGCTGGTGCTGGATGTGCGCCACAACGGGGGCGGCCGCGTCAAGGAAATGAGCGAAATGCTCGATCCGCTGCTGCCGGAGGGTACAATCATGACGCTACGGACCAAGGATGGACATGAAACCGTATACTCATCAGACGCGGAGATGACCGACCTGCCGGTCGCGGTGCTGGTGGATGAGCAGTCGATCTCGGCGGCGGAATTTTTCGCGGCGGCGTTGCAGGAATACGGGCGCGGCCCGCTGGTCGGCGCGCACACGACCGGAAAGGGGCGGGCGCAGCAGACGTTCCGCCTATCCGACGGCTCGGCTGTCAATCTGTCGGTCGAGCAGTATTATACGCCGGAAGGCAACAGCTTGGCCGGCGTGGGGGTCGCGCCGGACGTTTCGGTGGGCCTGAAGGAGGCGCAGCAGGCGGACTTCTATTTTTTGATACCGGAAAATGACCCGCAGCTTCAAAAAGCCTGTGAACTGCTTACATAAAGCGGTGCGGATGCGAGAAAAATAGGCAAAAATCTTCGGGCTCGCTTGACAGCGCGCCCATCCTTACCTATAATAAGGAGTACTGTACGGCCGCTTCGCGCCGATTATCAAGATTAAGAAGGGTTTGCAAACATGGCAAAAGAAATCAAGCTGACACAGGAAAGTCTGGATTCTTATAAAGAAGAGCTGGAATATCTGAAAACGACCCGCGCCGACGAGGTGGCGGAGCAATTGAAAGAAGCGCGTTCTTTTGGCGACCTCTCGGAGAACGCGGAGTATGATGAGGCGAAGAACGAGCAGGGCAAGCTCTATTCGCGCATCGCCGAGCTGGAAGAGATCATCAAAATGGCGGTCGTCGTTTCCGGCGACACCTACGCGGCGGACGAGGTATCGCCCGGTTGCCGCTTTGTGGTGAAAGACCTCGAACTGGACGAGGAGGAGGAATACCACTTTGTCGGCTCGCAGGAGGCCGACCCGATGGAGGGCAAGATATCGGATGAATCCCCGTTCGGCAAGGCCATGCTGGGTAAAAAGGTCGGCGCAGTGGTCGAGGTTGAAGCGCCGATCGGCATGGTAAAATATCAGATCATGGATATTAAGAAGTGATCCGGCAGGATCAAAATAGAAAAGTAAGGTGAAAAAAGACATGGCAGAACAGCATCAGGCACAGGAGCAGCACGAGCAGACTGCAGAGGAGCTGCATGAGCTGAAGCGCATCCGCCGCGAAAAGCTGGCGGAGCTGCAGGCCGCGGACGCGGACCCGTATCAGCAGGTGCGCTTTGAACGCGACCATCATACCAATGAGATCCACGCGCGTTTCGAGGAGCTGGAGGGCAAAACCGTGCGCCTTGCCGGCCGCATGATGAGCAAGCGCATCATGGGCAAGGCATCGTTCTCCGACCTGTCCGACCGGTATGGCCGCCTGCAGCTCTACATCAAGCGGGATAACGTGGGCGATGAGGTCTACAAGGGCTATAAAAAGTTCGATATCGGCGATATCATCGGCGTGGAGGGCGAGGTGTTCCGCACCCAGAAGGGCGAGATTTCGGTTGCTGTGCATGAGCTGACGCTGCTCTCCAAAAACTTGGCGCCGCTGCCTGAAAAGTGGCACGGCCTCAAGGATACCGATATGCGCTACCGCCAGCGCTATGTTGACCTGATCGTCAATCCGGAGGTGCGCGATACCTTTGAAAAGCGCTCGGCTATTGTGCGCGAGATCCGCAATTTTATGGACTCCCGCGGCTTTATGGAGGTCGAGACGCCCTGCCTGAACACCATCCCGGGCGGTGCGGCGGCGCGTCCGTTCGTCACGCACCATAATGCGCTCGATATCGATATGTATATGCGCATCGCGACGGAGTTGCACCTCAAGCGCCTGATTGTGGGCGGCTTTGAGCAGGTATACGAGATCGGCCGCATCTTCCGCAACGAGGGGATGGACACCAAGCACAATCCGGAGTTCACCACCATCGAACTGTATCAGGCGTTTACCGATTACCACGGAATGATGGACATTACCGAGGATATGGTTGTCCATGTGTGCGAAAAGGTGCTGGGTACGACCAAGGTCACTTATCAGGGGACGGAGATCGATTTCGCTAAAGGCTGGAAACGCATGACCATGGCCGACGCGGTCAAGGAATACGCCGGCTTGGACTTTATGGCGATGGACGCGGAAGAAGCCCTTGCCGCGGTCAAGGCTAAGGGCGTGGAGACAGAAAAGGGCAAGGAAAGCTGGGGCGACCTGCTTGCGCTGTGCTACGACGAATTTGTCGAAGCCAACCTCACCCAGCCGACCTTTATTATGGATTACCCAGTCGAGGTTTCGCCGCTGGCCAAGAGGAAGGCCGCCGACCCGCGCCTGACCGAGCGCTTCGAGTGCTTTGTCGTCGGCAGGGAGCTGTGCAACGCGTTCTCCGAGCTGAACGACCCGATCGACCAGCGCGAGCGCTTCGAGCGCCAGGCCGCGCTGCGCGCCGCGGGCGACGACGAGGCCAATATGATGGATGATGATTTCGTCAATGCTTTGGAATACGGCATGCCTCCGACGGGCGGCATGGGCATGGGCATCGACCGCTTGGTTATGCTGCTCACCGACTCCGCTTCCATCCGCGACGTGCTTCTGTTCCCCACGATGAAGCCCATCGGCATGGAGTAAAAAAACGCTTTGCAAAGCCTGGACGGAACCGTTCAGGCTTTCGGTATATTGGTATCTAAAGGGGATTCGGGAATGAACCGCCTGCATTTGCATAACCGCCGTATGCGCCGCATGCGACCGACAACGGTCATGGCGCTGGGCTTTCTTGCCATTATCCTGACGGGGGCCGTGCTGCTCGCCCTGCCGGTCTCGGCTCGCAGCGGGGAGGCCACGCCGTTTTTGGACGCACTGTTCACGGCCACCTCCGCCACTTGCGTGACCGGCCTGATACGGGTCGGCACAGCGACGCATTGGTCCAGCTTTGGTCAGGCGGTCATCCTGCTGCTGATCCAGATCGGCGGCCTGGGATTTATGACGCTGGCCTCCATCGCGTCGTTTCTGACGCACCGCACCATTACGCTGCGCGAGCGCATGGTGATGAGCGCGGGCCTGAACCTGACGGACAACGCAGGCATCGTCCGGCTGACGCGGCGCGTGCTGTACGGGACCTTTGCGTTTGAGGCGGCGGGCGCTGTCATTCTGTCCTGCCGCTTTATTCCCCAGTTCGGCTTTTTTAAAGGGATTTCGATGGGCGTTTTCCATTCGGTGTCCGCGTTCTGCAACGCTGGCTTTGACCTGCTGGGAACGCCGGACGCGCCGTTTTTATCGCTGGTCGATTATGTGGGGGATCCGCTGGTCAACCTGACGATTATGGCGCTGATCGTGATCGGCGGCCTGGGTTTTTTTGTCTGGGGCGATATCTGGGATAAGCGCAGCTTCCGGCATTTCCGCCTGCATACCAAGCTGGTGCTGGTGACAACGGCGGCGCTGCTGCTGCTGGGCTTCGGGCTGACGCTGCTGTTTGAATGGAACAACCCGCGGACGCTGGGCGCGCTTTCCGGACCGGAAAAGGTGCTCGCCGCGGCGTTCCAATCGGTCACGCTGCGCACGGCGGGGTATAATACGATCGACCAGGCCGCGCTCGGCGGGCCGGCACAGGCGGTTTCCTGCCTGCTCATGCTGATCGGCGGTTCGCCGGGCTCCACAGCGGGCGGCATTAAGACGGTCGCAGCGGCAGTGCTGCTGCTTTCCGCAGCTTCCGCGCTGCGCGGGCGGATCACGGTGTCGGCGTTCGGGCGCACGATTACACCGCGTAGCATTATGAACGCGGTCACCATGCTGATTGTCGGCGTGGTAGTCAGTCTGAGCGGCGCCTGTGCGATCGCCTATATCGAAGACGCGCCGCTGCATCAGTGCTTGTTTGAGGCGGTGTCCGCGTTTGGTACGGTCGGCCTGACCATGGGGCTGACGCCGTCGCTGCACACGCCCTCCTGCCTGATTTTGATTGTGCTGATGTATTTGGGACGCGTAGGTGTGCTTACGCTCGGTGTGAGTGTGCTGATGCGGCACAGGGAGCCGCCCAAGCTGCAGTATCCGGAGGGCAATGTGATGGTGGGATAAAGCCAGGGCTTTATGGAATTGACGCCGCGCAGTGCGCGGTGGGAAGATAACGATGGATAAGGGGCTTTGTGATGAAATCTTTTTTGGTAATTGGGCTTGGCCGCTTTGGCGCGTCGGTCGCGCAGGAATTGTCAGCACTCGGGCAGGAGGTGCTTGCACTTGATATTGACGCGGAAAACGTCCAGTATATTTCGGATCAGGTCACGCAGGCCATACAGGGTGATGCACAGGACGAAGCGGTGTTGCGCTCGGTGGGAGCGCGCAATTTTGACTGCTGCGTGGTCGCCGTGGGCGCGGATATGGAAGCCAGCATTCTGATCACGGTGATGCTCAAGGAACTGGGTGCGCAGTATATCGTCGCCAAGGCGATAGCGCCTATCCATGCGCGCGTACTTGAGCGCGTCGGCGCGGACCGCGTGGTGCTGCCCGAGATCGAAATGGGGCAGAGGCTGGCGCAGCGCCTCGCGCGCACCAATGTTGTGGACTATATCGGCGTCTCGGATGATTTCTCCATTTTGGAGATACACACCCCCAAAAGCTGGATCGGGCATTCGCTCGGCGAGTTGAATGTGCGGGCGCGGTATCTGATTAACGTGCTGGCGATCCGGCACGGCGAGGGTGGCAGTGTGAACGTATCGCCTGCGGCCGGTCAGATCATAGGGCCGGACGATGTCCTGATCGTGATTGGAACGAATGACAATGTCAACAAGGTGGTGGAAATGAATTGACCGTGATTCAGAGCCGCCAGAACGCCGCGCTCCGCCATCTGGCGCGGCTGGGACGGGAAAAGAAGTACCGCAGGAGCACGGGGGAAATGCTGTGCGAAGGAGAGAAAATGCTTCGGGAAGCACTGGCCTCCGGCACGCGGGTGAAAACCCTTCTGGCGCGGGAGGGCTGGCAGGACGCCCTGCTTGACCATGCGGCGGAACAGGGGGCCGTGCTGTACTGCGCGGCGGACGCCCTGTTCGGGCTGGCAAGCGATGTGGAAACGCCGCAGAACGTGGTGTTTTCATGCCGCCAACCGCAGTGGGAGGCGCGCGACCTACAGGGGAAGCGGCAGGTGCTGCTGCTGGACGGGCTGCAGGACCCGGGCAACCTTGGCACGATCTTACGAACCGCCGAAGCGTTCGCGCTCGGCGCCGTCGTGTTGTGCGAGGGCTGTGCCGATCCCTTTTCCCCCAAGGTCGTGCGCTCGACGATGGGCGCGGTGTTCCGCCTGCCGTGCGTGCAGCTGCCGCTCGCGGATGCGGTGGAGCAGCTGAGGGAAGCGGGGCTTGCAGTCTATGCGACTGCGCTGCATGCGGACAGCATGCCGCTGGACACCGTGCCGCTGGAACGGGCGGCGGTCATCATCGGCAGCGAGGGCAGGGGCGTTTCGCAGAGCGCGCTTAACCTGTCCGACAAACGGGTGATTATTCCGATGGCGGGCCGCGCCGAGTCGCTCAATGCGGGCGTGGCGGCGGCTATCGTGATTTATGAAATGACAAAATGAGGAGGCGTGCAGTATGCCGTCACGTCTGAGTTATGTATGGCTTTCCTTGCGGCGAGGACTGGGTTCGCGCGCAGCTGCGGAAGCCCTGCGTGCGTTCGGGTCGCCGGACGCGCTGTATGCCGCGGATCGGAAAATGCTGGCAACCGCGCCCTGCGGGCTGTGCAAGGCGCAGGTCGACGCATTATGCGATAAGGACACCGCGGAAGCGGAACGGATCATCGGGGAATGCGCGGAACGGGGGATCCAGATTATCACGGCCGGCGACAGCGCCTATCCTGACCGGCTGCGCGCGATCGCGGACCCGCCCATGGTGCTGTATGTGCGTGGCAGATGGCCGGATTTTGACGTTACGCCCGGCATCGCCGTGGTCGGCACGCGGGAAGCGACCGCGTATGGCTTGCAGACTGCGGAAAGCATCGGCACGGCGCTGGCGCGCGCAGGATTTATCACGGTCAGTGGGATGGCGCTGGGAAACGATGGAGCGGCGCACCGCGGCGCGCTCCGCGCAGGCGGGCTGACGGTCGCTGTGTTGGCGGGCGGCGTGGATGTGTGTTACCCGCCCCGACACAGGGGGCTGATGGGGGATATCCTGTTGTCCGGCGCGGTCGTCAGCGAATATCCGCCCGGCACCGAGCCGAAAGGCGCGCATTACCATGACCGCAACCGCATCATCAGCGGCCTTTCGGTCGCGTCGGTGATCGTGGAGGCGGCGGATTACCGCTCGGGCGCACTGATTACGGCACGGCACGCGCTCGATCAGGGGCGCGACGTATACGCGGTACCCGGCGCTTTGGACGCGCCGCAGTCCAAGGCGTGTAATGAGCTGATCGAGAAAGGCGAAGCCGCATTGCTGCGCAGCCCGCAGGCGCTGGTCCGCGCCTATAACGGACTGCTGCGCGTACCTCCGGCGGCACGCCGTGCCGAGCAGACGCCCCGGCGGCAGGCCGACATGCGTCCAGCGGCGCCAGGGCGGGAGGCTGGATCGGGCGGCAATAAACAGGAGCCGCCGGCAAAGACCGGTCAGAAGCAGGCGCCGACAGCCCTGCCGGAAACGCTGCGCGGCGAAGAGCGCCGCATCGCGGAGCTGGTGCAGCAGGGTGTATCAACGCCGGAGGAGCTGATCGAACGCTGCGGCCTGCCTGCGCCGCGCGTGATGGCGCTGGTCACCATGCTGGAGGTGGACGGCGTTCTGCGCCGCGAAAAGGGCAGGCTGGTAATGGGCGGCAGGTGAAAGCCGCCGTATTGCCCAAGGATCGCATCAAACGCGCCGTCAGGCGCGCAGAAATAGCCGCCTTGCGAGCGGCCTTGGAAAACCGGATGCCGGCCGGCTTTCCAAAACCATGCTTTGGAGGTTTTTATGTCAAAATTAGTCATCGTGGAGTCCCCAGCCAAGGCCAAGACCATTGGCAAATACCTCGGTTCGGATTATGTGGTCAAGGCGTCGATGGGGCATCTGCGCGATTTGCCGAAAAAGAAAATGAGTGTCGATTTTGAGCACGATTTCAAGCCGGAATATGTGCCGATCGAGGGAAAGGATAAAATTATCAAGGAAATCCGCAGCGAGATCCGCAAAAGCGATTTCGTGTACCTTGCGACTGACCCGGACCGCGAGGGCGAGGCGATTTCCTGGCATATCAAGGAGCTGTTCAAGCTTAAGGAGAAGGATTCCAAGCGCGTGACCTTCAATGAGATCACCAAGCCTGCGGTCAAGTATGGGATCGAGCACCCGCGCGATATCGACATCGACCTGGTCAACGCCCAGCAGGCACGCCGCATCCTGGATCGCATCGTGGGCTACGAGCTGTCGCCCTTCCTGTGGCGCAAGGTCAAGCGCGGCCTGTCCGCAGGGCGCGTGCAGAGCGTGGCCACCCGTCTGGTGGTAGACCGCGAGAATGAGATCCGCGCGTTCGTACCCGAGGAATACTGGACTATCGAGGCGCTGCTGCAGACCGCGGACGGCGGCCGCTTCACCGCGCGTTACTACGGCGACCAGACCGGCAAGGCCGAGCTGAAAAACGAGTCCGAAGCGCAGGCGGTCGTGGACGCGGTATCCGGCAAGCCCTTTACTGTGAGCGAGATCAAGCGCGGCAAGAAAAAGCGTACGCCCGCGCCGCCGTTCATCACTTCCACCTTACAGCAGGAGGCCAGCCGCAAGCTCAACATGACCCCGCGCCGCACCATGAGCATCGCACAGGAACTGTACGAGGGTATCGAACTGGGCGAGTTCGGACTGACCGGTTTGATCACTTATATGCGTACTGACTCGCTGCGCTTAGCCGACGAGGCCACCGCTGCCGCCGCCGGCTTTATCCGCGGCCGCTATGGGGACGAGTACTACCCCGGCAAGCCGCGCGTGTTCAAGACCAAGGGGAACGCGCAGGATGCGCACGAAGCCATCCGCCCGTCCGACGTCAAGCTCCTGCCGGACGAGATTCGCCAGTACCTCTCGCCCGACCAGTATAAGCTGTACAAGCTCATCTGGTCGCGTTTTGTCGCTTGCCAGATGGCGGACGCGATTTTGGACACGGTTTCAGCGGATATTGTGTGCGAGGGTCAGGTGTTCCGCGCCTCCGGCCACACGGTAGCCTTCCCCGGCTTTACCGCGGTTTACGAAGAGGGCACGGACGACGAGAAGAAGGGCGAGGCGGGCAAGCCCCTGCCGCGCTTTGCGGAGGGCGATACCCTCTCGGTCGAAAAACTCGACCCGTCGCAGCACTTCACCCAGCCGCCCGCACGCTATACCGAGGCCTCGCTCATCCGTGCGATGGAGGAGCGAGGCATCGGCCGCCCGTCCACCTATGCGCCGACTATCTCCACCATCCTCGACCGCGACTATGTGACCAAGGAGAACAAGGCGCTGCGCCCTACGCCGCTCGGCGAGGGCGTAACCGGCCTGTTGGTGGACGAGTTCAAGTCGGTCGCGGATTATGAGTTTACCGCCAATATGGAGGAGCAGCTCGACGAAGTAGAGGCGGGAAAGCTCAACTATATCCAGCTCCTGCACAATTTCTATGACGACTTTGAAAAGGCGCTGGGGCAGGCCGAGATCGATCTGGAGGGCCAACGCATCAAGATCAAGGACGAGGTCACGGATGTGATCTGCGAAAAGTGCGGCCGCAATATGGTTATCAAGTCCGGCCGTTTCGGCAAGTTCCTGGCCTGCCCGGGCTTCCCAGAGTGTACCAATACCAAGCCCATCACCGAGGACACCGGCGCGGCCTGCCCGGTGTGCGGGGCCAAGGTGGTCAAAAAGAAATCCGCGCGCGGCTATGTGTATTACAGTTGCGAAAAATATCCGGAGTGCCAGTTCATGACCTGGGATAAGCCGCTGGGAAGCAAATGCCCGAACTGCGACTCCTCGCTGTTCCGCCACACCGACCGCGACTCCAAGGAGGTCACGGACGTGTGTCTGCGCGAGGGCTGCGGTTATACCGAGCTGGTTAAGGAGGGCCTGCCGCCCGAGGAGGCGGAAAAGAACCGCCAGCGCCGCGAAGCGCGCGCCGCGAAAGCAGCCGAACGCGCGGCGGCCAAGGCAGCGGCGGAAGCCGCGGGCGAGGGCGGAGAGACATCGAAAAAAGCCGCGCCAGCCCAAAAGCCCGCCGCGGCGAAAAAGCCTGCGGCAAAAAAGCAGGTGCCGTGGATGACCAAGACCACGAACCGCTTCAAAAAGCTGAAGGACGAGGATGTGCAGGCGCTGACCAAGGCCCAGCAGGCGCAGTACGCCAAGGCACTGGAGAAATACGAGGCAGAAAAAGCCGCAGAGAAAGCGGCAAAGGCAAAGGCCCGTAAGTCTATCAAGGCAAAGGAGGCCGCCGGTGAGTGAGTTTGTAACGGTGATCGGCGCGGGGCTGGCGGGTTGCGAAGCGGCCTGGCAGCTTGCGCAGCGCGGCGTTAACGTGCGCCTGCATGAGATGAAGCCAGAAAAACGCTCGGAGGCGCATCACGCGGACGATTTCGCCGAGCTGGTTTGCTCGAATTCGCTGCGGTCAGACGAACTGACCAACGCCGCAGGCCTGCTCAAGGAGGAGCTGCGGCGGCTGGACAGCCTGATCCTCGCCTGCGCGGACGCGCACCGCGTGGAAGCGGGCGGCGCGCTCGCAGTTGACCGCGAGGCGTTCGCCCGCGCGGTGACCGGGAAGATCAAGTCCCATCCGAACATTGCGATTATATCCGGCGAAGTGACCGAGATACCGGAGGGCAGAGTAATCGTCGCCTCCGGCCCGCTGACCTCGGACGCGCTGTTTGAGGCCATCCACCGCAAGGTGGGCGGGGACTTCCTGCACTTTTTCGACGCGGCCGCGCCCATTGTGACCGCGGAGAGCATCGACATGGATTCCGCTTACGCGGCCTCGCGCTACGGCAAGGGTACGGCGGACTATATCAACTGCCCGCTGAACCGCGAGGAGTACGACGCGTTCTGGAACGCACTGACCACGGCCGAGGAAGCGCCGGTTCACGGGTTTGAGGATTCCAAGGTGTTCGAGGGCTGTATGCCCATCGAGGTCAACGCCCGCCGCGGGTATGATACGCTGCGCTTCGGCATCCTGAAGCCCATCGGCCTGCCCGACCCCAGGACGGGCAGGGATCCGTATGCGGTGCTTCAGCTTCGGCGCGACAACGCGCAGGGTACGCTGTACAACCTGGTCGGCTGCCAGACCCACCTCAAATGGGGCGAGCAAAAGCGCGTGTTCTCCATGATCCCAGCGCTCCAAAACGCCGAATTCATGCGCTACGGCGTGATGCACCGCAACACGTTCCTGGATTCGCCGCGCCTGCTGGACGCGACCTACGCGCTGAGGGCAGATCCGCGCATCCGCTTTGCCGGGCAGATGACCGGCGTGGAGGGCTATATCGAGTCCACTGCCTCGGGATGGGCGGCGGGGGTGGCCGCCGCATGCGAAACACAGGGCAGGCCCATGCCTGCGCTGGACCGGCAGACTGCGGTCGGTGCGCTGGCATGCTACATCTCGGATCATACGGTAACAAAATTCCAGCCCATGAACATCAATTTCGGCATCATTGAGCCGCTGGGTTATAAAATCAAGGGCAAGCGGGAAAAAAACCTGAAGATTTCCGAGCGGGCGCTTGCAAAAATCGACAGTCTGAAAGGGGAGCTTTGACATGAAAATCATCGTGGATGCAATGGGCGGCGACAACGCGCCGGAGTCCGCCGTTTGGGGCGGTGCGCTGGCTGCGCGGGAATATGGCGAGGAAGTGCTGCTGGTCGGCCGGTCGGAAACGGTCGAGGCGGTCCTGAAGGAGAAGGGGCTGCAGGATACGCAGGGCGTGACCATCATGCCTGCCTCCGACTTGGTGGATATGCACGACGATCCGGCGACTGTGCTGCGCAAAAAGCCGGATTCCTCGATGGCGGTGGCGTTCAAGCTGCTCAAAGCGGGTGAGGGCGACGCGCTTGTTTCCGCGGGCAACACGGGAGCCCTGCTCACGGGTGCGACCCTGTTCGGCGGCCGGATCAAGGGCATCCGGCGCGGCGCGCTCGCGCCCGTCATGCCCTGCAAGGGAGGCCAGGTCATGCTGTGCGACGCGGGCGCGAACACCGAATGCACGGCTGAGATGCTGCTGCAGTTCGCGTTTCTCGGCTCGCTGTATGCGGAGAAGATAGGTGGGGTCAACCGCCCGCGCGTCGGCCTAGTGAACAACGGCACGGAGGACACCAAGGGCGATCCGCTGCGTAAGGAGGCGTACACCCTGCTCAAAAAGGCGGGCGACGAGGGCCGGCTCAACTTTGTCGGCAACGTGGAGGGAAGCATGGTGCCGCTCGGCGCGTGCGACGTGGCGGTGTGCGACGGGTATTCGGGCAACGTGATGCTTAAGACCATCGAGGGCGTGGCCAAGTTTATGGCGGGCGAGATCAAAACCGTGTTCATGCGCAATTTGGCGACCAAGCTGGGCTATTTGGCCTGTAAAAAGGGTATGGACGATTTCCGCGAGCTGTTCAATCAGGACAAGGTCGGCGGCGCGCCGTTCCTGGGGATCGCCAAGCCGGTTATCAAGGCGCACGGCTCCTCCAATGAGATCGCGGTGATGAACGCCGTTCGGCAGGCGATCGCCTATACAAAATCGGGTATGATCGACGCGGTTTCGGAAAACATAGCATATATGACCGTCGAATGAGCGGCTGTACGCTGCCTGCCGGCTTGCCGGCCGGAGGGGACGGTTTGGAAAGCGAGGTGAAAGAAATTGGAGCTGAATTATAAGTTTAAGGATGTAACGCTGTTCCAAACAGCGATGACACATACCTCCTATGCGAACGAGCATAGGGGCAGTCATCTCCACCATAACGAGCGGCTGGAGTTTCTTGGCGATTCCGTACTGGGCTTCGTTACAGCGGACTACCTGTTCACGCATTATCCGGATCTGCCGGAGGGTGAACTGACCAAGCTGCGCGCGGCGGTCGTATGCGAGGGCGCCTTGTGCGAGATCGCGAGGGAACTCGGTATTCCGGAACAGATCAGGCTGGGTCATGGGGAAGAAACGGGCGGCGGCCGCGGGCGGCCGTCCATTCTGGCGGATGCGACCGAGGCGCTGCTGGGCGCCATTTTCCTGGATGGCGGTATCGAGCCCGCGCGCGCGTTCGTGCTGCGCTTTATCCCGAAAAAGGTGGAGCTCGCGCTGGCAGGTGGCGCGTTCAAGGATTATAAGACCATCCTGCAGGAGATCGTGCAGAAGAACAAGCAGGAAACGCTGGAATACCGCTTGGCCGGTCAGTCCGGACCGGATCACGATAAGCGCTTTACGATGGAACTGCTGCTCAATTCCAATGTGTTCGCGTCCGGCACTGGACGGAGCAAAAAGGAGGCCGAGCAGATGGCGGCTAAAAAAGCCCTGGAAATGATGGGGGAAGCGTGACGGCCGCCGATGCAAGGGAATAGAGAATAAAAGCGCTCCGATTACTCGGGGCGCTTTTGCGGTTTTATTCCGGCTTTTTTCTCGTTCCGCTGATCAGACGGGTCACGGCCGCTATTACCGCCGCGAGCGCGCGGAGGTCCTGTTCGGCGGTTCCAGCCCGGGGTTTTTCTGCGCTGCTGTCTTTCATGGGGCATCTCCTTGCACAGAGGCAATTCAAAGAAAAATAGATAACATAAAAAGATATCTTATAGCATATTCTAACATAAAGGCATCTGTTTTACAATAACAAAAAAGAGGTGCTGAAAAATAATGCAGAAACAGCAGTTGATCGACATGGGCCACCGCCTGCGCCAGCGCAGGACCGAGCTGGGGCTGACGAGGGAGAAAATGGCGGAGTTGGCGGATATTGGGATGGGCTATTACGGCCAACTTGAGGTTGGCACGTCGCAAATGTCACTGGATACGCTGATTAAGCTGTCGCGCGCTATGCACCTGCCGATGGAGTACATCGTGCTGGGTGAGGGCGAGCCGCGTGGGGATGCGTCGGCGGTGCAGGATATGCTTGACCGCTGCTCCGCGCGCGAGCTTAGGCTGGCGGAAGAGGTGCTCAAGCTTTTTTTAATGAAACAAAACTGATCTCGGAAAGGGCAGATGCCTTGTTCCGAGATCAGTTTTTTGCTTGGACAGAATGGGGTTAAAACCAGCGCGCGCCTTCCTGCCGGAAGCGAGGCGCAGGGCCGTTCGCATATGGGTCATAGGTGTGTATATTGCAGCCAAACTCCTTGAGCGAAGCGATTTTGCCGTCCGCGGTCCAGCGGATGAGCGAAAAACCGTCGAATTCTTCCACCCGTCCGTCCAGCATCTGGTTTTTGAAGCGCCATTCGACTGCGGTATGGTTTTCCGCATGGAAAAACCGGAGGATATCCCAGACCAGCACCCGACCCCGCGTGTTCCATTCCTCGAACCAGTGCTTGACCTGTGCCGCGCTGTGATACTCCGGCCCCCAGCTTTCAGTGTATATGCAGTCCGGCGCAAAAATAGACGTAATGCCGCGATCTTCTGCCTGCAGCCACATATCAAACCACAGGCGGACCGTTTGCTCTCTTTCATTCATGTGCTTCGCCTCCTGCCTACCAGCATAGCATGGTGGAACGCGTCTGTCCAGTGTGGGCGATTTATGGCCAAGCTGTAAATTATCGCGCTGCGCATTGAAAAAAAAGCCGTGCGGTGGTAAAATAATACCATATATATCTTTGAGGTGCTACATGGTTCTGAAGAGCCTGGTTTTACAGGGCTTTAAGTCTTTTCCGGACAAAACCGAGATCAATTTTCTCGGCGGCGTAACGGCGATCGTCGGACCGAACGGTTCGGGGAAATCAAATATTTCGGATGCGATCCGCTGGGTGCTGGGCGAGCAGTCCTCACGTTCCCTGCGCGGCGCCAAGATGGAGGACGTTATTTTCGGCGGAACGGCTAGGCGCGGACCGGTCGGCTTTGCCGAGGTTTCGCTCATTCTGGATAATTCCGAGGGCGTGTTCCGGTCAGAATTCACCGAGATCATGGTCACCCGACGCTACTACCGTTCGGGGGAAAGCGAATATTTTCTGAACAAAAAGCACTGCCGCCTGCGCGATATCCATGAGTTGTTTATGGATACCGGACTGGGACGGGATGGTTATTCCATCATCGGGCAGGGCCGCATCGACGAGATCCTGTCGCTCAAGAGCGAGGATCGGCGCGAGATATTTGAGGAAGCTGCGGGCATCACCAAATTTCGCTACCGCAAGGAGGAGGCCGAGCGCAAGCTCTCCGCTACGGAGGATAACCTGACCCGTATCCGCGACCTGTACGACGAATTGGAGCGCCAGGTCGGACCGCTGGAAAAACAGGCGGAAAAGGCAAGGCAGTATTTACTGCTGCGTGACGAGCTGCGTGTGCTGGAGATTTCGCTCTGGCTGCTGTCGCTCGACCGCATCAAGGGGGATACCGCAAAGCTTGCGCAGGACGCAGAGGCTTGCGCTGCGCAGCTTGCGGAGGAAAAAAAAGAACAGGAAGCACTTTACACACGGTCAGAACGGCTTTCTGAGGAAATGCGCGGCATCGACCGCGCTTCCGACCGCCTGCGCCAGCAGCTCCGCGAGGCGGAGCAGCGCGCCGCCGAGCAGGCGAGCCGCGCGGCGGTGCTCAAAGCGAACATCCAGAACAATCGGGATAACATCGACCGCGCCGAGCGGGAGAGCGCCCAGCGTGCCGAGCAGGCCGCAGGGCTTGGCGCGCAGCTTGCCGAACGGCGCGCGCGTATCGAGCTGCTGGATGCCCAGCGGGAGGGTCTGGCCGCGCGTCTGGATGATTTGAAGCGGCAGGGAGACGAGCAGGCCGCCCAGCGGGAGCAGGCTGAACGCGCGCTGCACCGCGCGGAACAGGAGCGTGCGGCGCGGCAGGACGTGTTGCATGCGCTGGAGATCGACCGCACGGCGGCGGAAACTGGTCTAGCCGGCATGGACGGACGGCGCGGGACGATCGTGTCCGACATTGAAGCCGCGGGCAGGCGTCTGGAAGCGGAACAGGACGCGCATAACGAGCTGGAAGAGCGCATGCGTGGCTGCCTGGATACCCTTGCGGGGGCGAAAAATAAGGTGCAGGGCGTGGCGCTGAAAGCGGAAAGCCGCCGCAGAAAGGTGGAGGCCCTGAGGGAAACGCTGGAAAAGGCGGCGGCGGCGTTGACCGAGACGCAGGGCCGCGTGAAGATGCTGTCCGATATGCGGCGCGATTACGAAGGTTTTTCGCGCTCCGTCAAGGCGATCATGCAGCAGGTGGAGCGCGGCGCGATGCGCGGAGTGCATGGGCCGGTTTCCGCGCTGCTTTCGGCGGAGGAACAGTTCGTCACCGCGATCGATACGGCGCTTGGTTCGTCCGCGTCCTCCATTGTGGTGGATACGGCATCGGATGGCAAGCGGTGCATCGAATATCTGAAGCGAACGGACGGCGGGCGCGCAACCTTTCTGCCGCTTGACACGATCCGACCAAATTTGTTGCGGGAAAGCGGCTTGGAGGCGCAGAAAGGCTGCTTTGGAACCGCTGATCGTTTGGTTGTTTTTGATGAGTGCTATGCAGCCATTGCACAAAACCTGCTTGCGCGCACGGTGGTGTGCGAAAATATGGATACTGCTTTGGCGCTCGCCAGGACGTATGGCCACCGCTTCCGTATCGTGACACTGGACGGCCAGGTGATCCAGGCCGGCGGCGCGATGACGGGCGGCTCGGCCTCCCGCGGTACGGGCGCGCTTGCGCGCGCGAGCAGGCTGCGCGCCGCGCAGGAGCAGGCAAAGGCACTCGAAAAACAGAAGCAGGAGGCGGAACGCGCGTTCCATGCGGCAAAGGAAGAACTGGCGGCGCTGGATTACGACCTGAAGGCGATCGAGGCGGAGCGCGCCCGCGCCGCGCAGGAGGAAGCGGGGCTGCGCGCGTCGGTTTCCCAGCACGGGGCGTTGCTGGAAAGCCTGCAGACACAGTACGACGGGCTGGTGCTCGAACGGGATAACCTTGCCGCGGCAAGGCAGCGATATCAGGAAACGATTGCTCAATGTGGACAGAAGCAGGACGAGGCGCGGCAGGCGCTCGCGGACGCGGAGGAGGCGGTGGAGCAATGCCACGCCGCACAGGAAGCGCTGGACACGCAGGCGGCCAGCCATACGGCGCAGGCCGCGTCGGTGCAGACCGAGTTGGCGGAGAACCGCTCGGAGGCCGCAAGCGAAGCGCGCGCGCTGGCTGACTTGGAGCGGCTTAAGGCCGGGTTGGACGCAGGGGTTTCGGGCTCCGCGGAAACCATCGCCGGCTTTGAGGAGGAAATCGCCCGCCTGACCGAAGCGCTGTCCCGCGCGCAGGACGCGGAAGAGGAGAACCGTGCGGCGGCCACACAGCTGAACGGGCAGATCGCCGCGCAGATGCAGCAGCGCGAACGGGTCGAGGGCGAACGCGCGCAGGTCGACCGCGAGGCGCAGGGGAAAAATGAAGAAATACTGGGCCTTGAGCGGGAATCCGCGCGGTTGGAGAACCGTTCGGTGCAGCTGAAAAACGAGGAAGCGCAGATTTTGGATAAAATGTGGGAAAGCTATGAGCTGACGCCTACGCCCGCGCGGGAGGCTGCGCGCCCGCTGGAGGACGTACCCGCGGCGAAAGAGCAGGTGCAGTCCCTGCGGGGTAGGATGCGCGCGCTCGGCAATGTCAATCTGGACGCGGTGGAGGAATACCGGCAGGCGCTTGAGCGGTATACTTTTATGGGCGGGCAAAAGGACGACCTGGAAAAAGCGCAGAAAGAGCTTTACAAGGTCATTGAACAACTAACCGTCAATATGAAAGAAATTTTCGCTTCGGAATTCGCCAAGCTCAACGCTTATTTCGGGCAGACGTTCCGCGAGATATTCGGCGGCGGCCATGCGGAACTGCAGCTTGCGGATACCTCGGATATCCTGAACTGCGGGATCGATATCCGGGTTTCCCCGCCGGGCAAGGCGGTCAAGACGCTGACGCTGCTTTCGGGCGGCGAAAAAGCGTTCGTTGCGATCGCGCTGTATTTCGCGATCCTCAAGCTGCGCCCCACTCCGTTCTGCGTGCTGGACGAGATCGAGGCCGCGCTGGACGATGTGAACGTCGCGCGGTTCGCGCAGTATATCCGTCGACTGGCCGGCGCGACGCAGTTCATCGTGATTACGCACCGCCGAGGCACCATGGAAGAGGCTGATATGCTGTACGGCGTCACCATGCAGGAGCAGGGGGTTTCCAAGATGCTGATGCTCAACCTGGCGGAGGCGGAAAAGCATTTGGGCAAGACGCTGCAATGAGAGGGGATAGGATATATACTATACGATCTTTATCCACTTTTTGTGAAATAGGAGAATTTTTTATGGTTCGTATGGCCGTTTGCGTTCGTGTTCGGGCTGGGCAGCATCGTCTGGTACGCGCATCCTCAGCCGGAGGAAAGCGAGGCAGACAGCGAACGGCGGCGCAGCCGGTTTATTGCGGCAGAGATCGCGGCGGGCTTTGCGCTGCTGATGATGTTCTGTGTAGTGGAAAGTAACATTTAGGAGCTGAAGCAATGGGATTATTCGATAAAATCAAAAAAGGGCTGCAGAAGACGAGCGATGCGGTCAGCCGCTCGCTCGACGCGGTGTTCGCGGGGTTTGTCACGATAGATGACGACCTGCTGGAAGAACTGGAGGAAGCGCTCATCCTGTCCGACGTAGGCGCGGCAAACGCCGCCAAAATCGTGATGGAGGTAGAAAGGCGTGCGCAGAGGCAGAACGTCACCTCCGCGCTTGAACTGCGCTATGTCCTCAAGGACACGCTGCTCGATATGATGCTGGATAATCAGCCGCTGGACGTTTCAGGCAAGCCTGCGGTTGTGCTGGTGATCGGCGTCAACGGCGTGGGCAAGACCACGTCGATCGGCAAGCTGGCCGCCCGCTATGTGGGCGAGGGCAAAAAGGTCATGCTGGCCGCCGCGGATACGTTCCGCGCTGCCGCCGCCGACCAGCTTGAGATTTGGGCGAAGCGCGCGGGCGCGGACATCGTGCGCCACGGCGAGGGCGCGGATCCGGCCGCGGTCGTATTCGATTCGATCTCTGCGGCCAAGGCGCGCGGCAGCGATGTAATCATCATCGACACTGCGGGACGCCTGCACAACAAGGCTAACCTGATGAATGAGCTGGCCAAGATCGACCGTGTGATTGCGCGCGAGCTGCCGGACGCTTCGCGCGAAACACTGCTCGTGCTGGACGCGACTACCGGACAGAACGCCGTACATCAGGCGGAGGAATTCAATAAGGTTGCAGCGCTTACCGGCATTGTACTGACCAAGCTGGACGGGACGGCGAAGGGTGGCATCGTTATCGCGATCTCGGCCGGACTCGGCGTGCCGGTCAAGCTGGTCGGCGTGGGCGAAGGCTTGGACGATCTGGTCGATTTCGACCGTTCCGCATTTTTGGAGGCGGTCCTGCCGCCGCTTGAAGGAGGGATTTCCTGATGCAGAGACCGGACGGAAGAACAGCCGGCGCGTTGCGGCCGGTAAAGCTCATCACGGATTTCACCATGTACGCCGAAGGCTCGGTGCTGGTCGAGATGGGCAACACCCGCGTGATCTGCACCGCCTCGGTGGAGGATAAGGTGCCGCCGTTTCTGGAGGGCAAGGGCCTCGGCTGGGTAACGGCCGAATACGCCATGCTGCCGCGCGCAACCAACACGCGCAAGAAGCGCGATATCAAAAGCCTGAAGCTGGACGGGCGCTCAAGCGAGATCCAGCGGCTGATCGGCCGCTCGCTGCGCGCGGTGGTCGACCGCGAAGCGCTGGGCGAGCGCCAGATCACGATCGACTGCGACGTGATCCAGGCGGACGGCGGCACGCGCTGCGCGTCCATCACGGGCGGCTTTGTGGCGCTGTGGCTGGCCTGTAAGCGCCTGCTGGACGAGGGCGTGATCGATAAGATGCCGCTTACCGCGCAGGTCGCGGCGGTTTCGGTCGGCATTTTTGAGGATGAGGCCGTGCTGGACCTGAATTACGCGGAGGACAGCCACGCAATCGTGGACTGCAACGTCGTGATGACCTCGAAAGGCGAGTTTATCGAGGTGCAGGGTACGGGCGAGGGGCGCCCGTTCACGGACAGGGAGCTGAAAAAGCTGCTCGGTCTTGGAAAACGCGGCTGCGCGCGCCTGTGCCGGACGCAGAGCAAGGTCATGGGGGAGAGCCTGTGATGAAATTCGTGCTTGCATCCCACAACAAAAAGAAAATAGCGGAAATGGCGGCGATTCTGGGGGAGCTGGGCGTCGAGGTCGTCCCGCTGCCCGAGGATGCGCCCGAGCCGGCGGAGGATGGCGCCACGTTTGAGGAAAACGCGCGCATCAAGGCAGTGAGCGCGGCGGGCTTCACTGGTCTGCCTGCCATTGCGGACGACTCCGGCCTTTGCGTGGACGCGCTGGGCGGCGCGCCGGGCATCTACTCCGCGCGCTACTGCGAGGGGGCCGATCGGGCGCGCAACGACCTGCTGCTGCGCAATATGGAGGATCAGGATGACCGCTCCTGCCGTTTCGTGTGCGCGATCGCGTGCATCCTGCCGGATGGGGAAACGCTGACCGTGCGCGGCGAGTGCGAGGGGGAGCTGCTCCGTGAAAGCCATGGCGCGGGCGGATTTGGATATGACCCGCTGTTCTATGTGCCGGCCTGCGGCTGCACGTTCGGCGAACTGCCGCCGGAAACCAAAAATGAGATATCCCACCGCGGCCGCGCTCTGAGAAAGTTGAAAGAGGCGCTGCAAGGCCGCCTTTAACCGATCAAGACAGGAGAATCATCTATGCTGACTACCAAACAGCGCGCACAGCTGCGCGCGCTTGCCAATCCGCTTGCCGATACGTTAATCATCGGTAAGGAGGGTGTGACCGATGCGGTCGAGCGCCAGCTCGACCAACTGCTCGAAGCGCACGAGCTGGTCAAGGGTAAGGTGCTGGAAAGCGCCATGCTCACCCCGCGCACGGTGTCCGAAGCGCTGTGCGAGGCGGCCGGCGCCGAACCGGTGCAGTGCATCGGCTCGAAATTTATCCTCTACCGCCAGGCGCGGGACAAGGATAAGCGGAAGATCGTGTTGGTCAAATGAGAACGGGCATACTCGGCGGGACGTTCAACCCGCCGCACCTGGGGCATCTGCACGCCGCGCGCCTTGCCAGGGAAGCGCTGGGGCTGGATAAGGTGCTGTTCATCCCGACCAATATCCCGCCGCACAAAGCGCTGCCGGAGGACACCGCGACCGTGGCCGACCGCTGTGAAATGGTGCGCCTGCTGCTGGCGGATACCCCTTGGGCACGGTTGGACACGCTGGAGGTGGCGCGCGGCGGCGCGAGCTATACGGTCGATACGCTGCGCGCGCTGCATGCGCGGGGCGAGCGTGCGCTTTACTTGATTGTCGGCACGGATATGCTGCTGTCGTTCGACCGGATCTGGCGCGCGCCGGAGGAGATCGTACGCCTGTCCACGCTTGCCGTGTGCGCGCGGGACGGGGACGACTGGGACGCGCTGGCCGACAAGGCGGCGCGCCTGCGCCAAACCATGAACGCCAAAATCGAGATGGTCCGAGGGGAAAGCCTGACCATCTCTTCGACCGAACTGCGGCAGGGCGGCGCGCTGCGCCGCTATACCCCGCCCGCAGTCGCGGATTATATCGAGCGAAATCACCTGTATGGGTATTGACAAGATAGAAAAATCGATATAAAAAAGAAAGGCGGGTAAAAGTTATGTTGTGTAACGACGAAATGCGGAAGGGGATCCTGTCGAGGCTGCACGGATACCGGTATGAGCATACGCTCGGCTGCGAGCGGGCGGCCAGGCTGCTGGCGGAGCGCTTCGGCGGGGACGTGGAAAAAGCGGGTTTCGCAGCCATACTGCATGACATAACAAAACATCTTTCTCCGCAAGAACAGTTGAATTTATGTGCGAAATACGGTATAATACCCTGTAACGTCGAAAAAAGCGAGCCGAAAATGCTGCACGGGAAAACCGCTGCGGCGATCGCGCGCGTGGAATACGGCGCGCCGGAGGATGTGTGCGAGGCCATCGCCTGCCACACCACCGGAAAACACGGCATGACGCTGCTGGATAAAATCCTTTATCTGGCGGATTACATTGAGGAAACCCGCGATTTTCCCGGGGTCGAAAAAGCAAGGGAGCTTGCCAGGCTCAGCCTGGACCGCGCGCTGCTTTACTGCTACGACCAAACGCTGACCGAGCTGATCGCGCGGGGCAAGCTGATCCACAGCGATACCATCGGCGCCTACAACGATATGATCTACCATGGTATCCGCTGGCGGGAGTGACAGGAGTAAACTGGAGGCAGGAATCGTTTGAAACTTTTTGGAGGAAGCGGCGGCCACAGCGGTAAACCTAGCCGCGCGAAAAAGAAAAAGACGGCGCAGTATGCGGCGCCTATCGCGGACGAAAAGCCGCAGGCCGCCAAAACCGCGCCCAAACCGACGGGCAAAAAAGGCGGCAGGACAAAAAAGCCGCTCACCAAAGGGCAGAAGCGGAAGCGGGTCATCGTCACGGTGGCGGTGGTGCTTGCGCTGCTGGCCAGCGTGGCCGCGGCCGCAGCGATCCTTGTCCGTCCGCCGAAGGGCAATGACCCTACGATCAAGGACAAGGAGAACGGCGATAAGATCGACGTCAACAGCCTGCTCAATTCGGGCACGCGCATTGACGATGTGGTCACTTTTGTGGTCGGCGCGGTGGACGAGGACGAAACACGGACCGACGCGCTCATGGTCGTCACCATGGATACCAATAAAAAGACAATTAACGTCATGAATATCCCGCGCGACACCATGTGCAACAACAGTGCCACAGGCGCGAGCCGCAAGATCAACGCGGCCTATGCCATCGGCGGCATCGAGCAGACCAAGAAAGAGATCGAACGGCTGCTGGGCTTCCGGCCGGACTATTATGTGATTGTCAACTTTGACGGCATCGCGGCTATTGTGGACGCGATCGGCGGCGTTGAGTATGAGGTGCCGTTCCGCATGGAGTACGACGACCCCTCGCAAGACCTCCACATTGACCTGTATGCGGGCAACCAGACGCTGAACGGTGATCAGGTCGTGCAGTTCCTGCGCTGGCGCCATAATAACGACTACTCCGTACAATACCCCAACGGCGACGAGGGCCGTGTGGAAAACCAGCAGAAATTCCTCAAGGAGCTGGCCAACCAGGTCTTCCAGCTGAAAAATATCACCAAGATTCCGAGTATCGCGGATGCGGTGTTCCAGAACGTCAAAACTGACCTGACCGCGGGCAACCTGCTCTGGATGGGCATGCAGGCGCTCAAGATCAAAAACGACAGCATCCAGTTCTTCACCCTGCCCGGCTATGGGCAGATGAGTACGGCGGGAAGCTCGACCGCGTATTCGTTCTTTTTCCCGTATTATCAGGAGACGCTCGATCTGGTCAACCAGTATTTCAACCCATATGAAGAGGATATCACGGCGCTCGACATGGTAAGCGGTCCGGAAAGCTATTCGGGCGGCGGCTATGACGATACGGATCCGTATGAAAATTACGTCTGGGGCGACACCGCCTCCAGCGATGAGCCAAGCGACGATGCCTCCGGCGGCGATGTGTCGGCCGATCCTGAGGTCGGCGGCACGGAGGGAGACAACAGCGACGCCGGCGGCGGCACGACCACGGGACCGGATACCGGCGGCACAACGACTGACCCGAACGCTGGCGGTACCGGCGGCAGCACGACCGATCCGAACGGCGGCACGACGACCGACCCGAACACTGGCGGCTCCGGTGGCGGAAGCGGCGGCACAACCACTGATCCGAACGGCGGTACCGGCGACGGTACGACGACTAGCCCGAGCGGCGGTGCAAGCGGCGGCGGTACGACCGACCCGGGCGGCTCCTCCGGCGGGGGAGAATCCTCGGGCGGCGAAACGACGCCTCTGCCAGGCGATCCTGAGGCATAATTTATTGAGTAAAAGGAGTTTGCAAATTGACTGCACAACAGACGGTAAAGGCGATCTGCGAAGCCCTGATCGAGAAAAAAGGGCAGGATATCCAGGTGCTCCAGGTCGAGCGCCTGACCGAGCTGACCGAGTACTTTGTCATTTGCTCGGCAAGCTCTACCACACAGGTCAAGGCCTTGGCGGACAACGTGGAGTGGCACCTGAAATACGACCACGAGACCCTGGTCCACCATACGGAAGGCTATGAATCCGCGCAGTGGATGCTGCTGGATTACGGCTGCGTGGTCCTGCATGTGTTCATGCCGGAGGCGCGCAAGTTCTATAATCTGGAGAACCTGTGGAAGGACGGAACGCCGGTGCCGCTGGGCGACCTTGGCGTGGAAGAAAAGTAAAAACGGGATGCGGCGGGTGAAGAACGGTGTCCGCCGCGTTGCCGCGTCTAAAATAAACCATTCACTTTAGGGGGAGAATCCGTTGAAGTACGATCATAAACAAGTCGAAAAAAAGTGGCAGGACATCTGGGACGAGGCGCACTGCTTCGAGGCTGAGAACGGCAGCGACAAGGAGAAGTTTTACGCGCTCGTCGAGTTTCCGTACCCGTCGGGACAGGGGCTGCATGTAGGCCATCCGCGTTCCTATACCGCGCTGGATATCGTCGCGCGCAAAAAGCGCATGCAGGGATACAACGTCCTTTACCCGATGGGATGGGATGCGTTCGGCCTGCCGACCGAGAATTACGCGATCAAAAACCACGTTCATCCGGCTGAGGTGACCAAAAACAACATCGCCCGCTTTAAGGGACAGCTCAGGGCGCTCGGCTTGTCGTTCGACTGGTCGCGCGAGATTAATACCACCGACCCGAATTACTACAAGTGGACCCAGTGGATCTTTCTGCAGCTTTTCAAGAAGGGCCTAGCGTACAAGAAGGAAATGAGCGTCAACTGGTGTACCTCCTGCAAGTGCGTGCTGGCAAACGAGGAGGTCGTCAACGGCGTGTGCGAGCGCTGCGGCAGCGAGGTCGTCCACAAGACCAAGAGCCAGTGGATGCTTGCCATCACCAAGTATGCGCAGCGCCTGATCGACGATTTGGACGACGTGGACTTCATCGATCGCGTCAAGGTGCAGCAGAAAAACTGGATCGGCCGTTCGACCGGCGCGGAGGTCGATTTCAAGACCACCGAGGGTGATACGCTGACCGTTTACACCACCCGTCCGGACACCCTGTTCGGAGCGACCTATATGGTTATCTCGCCCGAGCATCCGGCGGTCGAAAAGTGGGCGGGCAAGCTGGCCAATATCGACGAGATCCATGCCTACCGCGAGGAGGCTGCCCGCAAGTCGGACTTCGAGCGAACCGAGCTGAACAAGGACAAGACCGGCGTTAAGCTCGACGGCGTGGCGGCGGTCAATCCGGTGAATGGCCGCGAGATCCCGATCTTCGTGTCGGATTACGTTCTGATGGGCTACGGCACGGGCGCGATCATGGCTGTGCCGGCGCATGACGACCGCGACTGGGAATTTGCCAAAAAGTTCGGCTGTGAGATCATCGAGGTGGTTTCCGGCGGCGAGAATGTGCAGAAGGCTGCTTTTACCGCCAAGGACGAAACCGGTATCCTGGTCAATTCGGAGTTCCTCAACGGAAAGACGGTCAAGGACGCCATTCCGGCGATGATCGCTTGGCTGGAGGAAAAGGGTATCGGCCGCGCCAAGGTGCAGTATAAGCTGCGCGACTGGGTGTTCTCCCGCCAGCGCTACTGGGGCGAGCCTATCCCGCTGGTACACTGTGACAAGTGCGGATGGGTGGCGATCCCGGAGGAGCAGCTGCCGCTTGAGCTGCCCAACGTACACACCTACGAGCCGACCGACAACGGCGAGTCCCCGCTCGCGCACATGACCGACTGGGTCAACACCACCTGCCCGTGCTGCGGCGGCCCCGCTAAGCGCGAGACCGACACCATGCCCCAGTGGGCGGGTTCGTCCTGGTACTTCCTGCGCTATATGGACCCGCACAACGACAAGGCGCTCGCGTCTAAGGAAGCGCTCGAATACTGGTCCCCAGTGGACTGGTACAACGGCGGCATGGAGCACACCACGCTCCACCTGTTGTACAGCCGCTTCTGGCACAAGTTCCTCTATGACATCGGTGTGGTGCCAACCAAGGAGCCATATGCCAAGCGTACCAGCCATGGCATGATCCTGGGCGAAAACGGCGAGAAGATGTCCAAGAGCCGCGGCAACGTCGTTAATCCGGACGAAATTGTAGAGACCTACGGCGCGGACACCATGCGCCTGTACGAAATGTTTATCGGCGACTTTGAGAAGGCCGCGCCGTGGAGCCCTAAGTCGATCAAGGGCTGCCGCCGTTTCCTCGAGCGCGTATGGGCGCTGGTGGAAAAGGTGCAGGAGGGCGATGCCTACTCCAAGCAGCACGAGGTACTCATGCACCGCACGATCAACAAGGTCGGTGACGACGCGGACAACCTCAAGGCCAATACCGCGATCGCGGCGCTGATGACCATGCTCAACGAATTCTACGACAAAGGCGTCAATAAGGCGGAGTATATGACGTTCCTGACCCTGCTCAACCCCTTTGCGCCGCATATCACCGAGGAATTGTGGCAGCAGATGGGCGGAAAGGGCCTGCTCTCCATTGCGCCGTGGCCGCAGTACGACGAGGCCAAGACGGTCGAGGACACGGTCGAGATGGCGGTGCAGGTCAACGGCAAGCTCAAGTGTACCATCAAACTGCCGGTCGACTGCGACAAGCAGGCGGCGATCGACGCCGCGCTGGCCGAGGAAAAGGTGCAGCACGCGGTCGAGGGTAAGCAGATGGTCAAGCAGATCGTCGTGCCGGGTAAAATCGTCAATCTGGTTGTCCGCTGAACTTTGCTGTTGACACGGACGGTAAAAACAGATATAATATTCTTACGGTTTTTTGTGCTCTGGCGCAGGAGACCGTGCAAAGTGTCCCTCCATAGGGGGACGCGCGGAGGGAGGGAAAACTGTGTCGGAGATCCGCATTAAGGAAAACGAGTCTATTGACAGCGCGCTGCGCCGTTTTAAGCGTTCGTGCGCCAAAGCGGGTACGCTTTCCGAGCTCCGCAAGCGTGAGCATTATGAAAGCCCGAGCGTCAAGCGCCGCAAGAAGTCTGAGGCCGCGCGCGCGAAGAAGAAAAAGTTCAGATAAGATCGGTTAAAGCGCGTTTTCGATCGAACAAAACGTTCCTGAGGGCTTCGGCTGAGGGACGTTCGCAGAAAGATGCCGCAGGAGGTATAACCTCCTGCGGCATCTTTCTGTCTGTAGCCGATGGGCGAAGTTTACAGTTCTTTCAAAGATTCTACAAACTTTAGACATATCGATCGGGTATTCTATTATCAGAGCAAGGGACCCCCCTTTTGACATATACTTCTTCATGGGAAGATAATAAAAATCTGTTCGGCCCTGTGGGACGGAATACCGCGCAGGCTCCCGGACAGTCCACAAACAAGAGGCGGTACCGCCCATTATTATAAAAACGCGCTTTGCAGAGGCAAAGCGCGTTTTTGGTGTGTGCTTATGATAGCGGCGGTTCAAGCCGCCCAGACTGTATAGCAGCGATATTGCGTGCTATGCAATCGCGCGGCCAGTCCCACCAACGGAGCGAAAACAGGGCAGACACCGTGCCGTCATCGAACCTTTGTCGAATGACCCTGGCGGGGACGCCTCCGACAATGGAATACGGGGGCACATCCCTTGTGACTACAGCGCGTGTACCGATTACCGCGCCGTCTCCAATCATAACGCCAGAGAGGAGTACCGTCTCATAGCCAATCCACACGTCGTTTCCGACAATGATACCACCCCCGGTTGTACCAAGCATCGGCTACATTGGACTTGTCCAGACCCCATTCCTCAAAAAACAGCGGGAAGGGATAGGTTGCGAGTGAGCGCATCGTATGGTTGGTGCTGGCGAGCAGAAAACGGGTTCCGCAGGAAATGGAGCAGTATTTGCCGATTATCAAACGGTCGTGGTTGATGGGATACTGGTACAGCACGTTGTTCCGCCTGAACAGGCGGGGGGCGTTTACAAAATCGTTATATATGGTATAGTCGCCGGCTATAATGCCAGGGCGGGTGGAGACGTTTTTTAGATAGACTATTTGATTGTCACCCGTGCGGGGATAAATGCGGGGTTCCGGAATAGTCACAAAATATCCTCCTGTTAAATGCGATTGAGCAGACTATTCCGGACAGGGCATTCCCGCGCAGTCTGATAGGAGATGGCCGCTGCTTTCGAAAAAACAAGACAGTGCAGGTATATGATTCGCGGGCGGGTTGTCGAAACAAACGGATTTTGTGTCTGATGCAGGCGGTGTGCATGGGTAGATGCAGAAAAGTGATTGAAAAAATCCTGAAAACAGCGTATACTATATTAGTTATGGAATTTAATGAGCCTTAATACAGGAGTTAGGAACGTATATGAGCAAAGCAAAACCGTCTTACGGTAATGAAAGCATTTCCTCGCTCAAGGGCGCGGACCGCGTCCGTAAGCGCCCAGGCGTGATTTTCGGGTCGGATGGTCTGGAGGGCTGTGAGCACGCGGTGTTCGAGATCCTCTCCAACTCGATTGACGAAGCGCGCGAGGGCTATGGCAGCGAGATCGTCACCACCCGATACGCGGATGGCTCGATCGAGGTCGCGGACCACGGCCGCGGCATTCCAGTGGAGTGGAATGAAAGCGAGCAACGGTATAACTGGGAGCTGGTGTTCTGCGAGCTGTACGCGGGCGGCAAATACAAGAACGACACTGGGGAGAACTACGAGTTTTCGCTCGGCCTTAACGGCCTGGGTACCTGCGCGACCCAGTACTCTTCGGAATATATGGATGTGACGGTCGTCCGCGACGGGTTCGAGTACACCCTGCATTTTGAAAAGGGCGAAAACAAAACCGGCACCAGAGAGGGCTTTGTCAAATCGCCCACGACCAGCAAAAAGACTGGCACCACCATCCGCTGGAAGCCCGACCTCGAGGTGTTCACGGATATCAACATTCCGGTGGAGTATTATCTGGATACGCTCAAGCGGCAGGCGGTGGTCAACAGCCATGTGAAATTTGTGCTGAAAAACCAGTCCGGCGGCAAGTTCGAAACCACCGAGTTTTTGTACCAGAACGGCATTGTGGATTATGTGACCGAGCTTGCGGGCGAGAACCCGCTGACCTCAGTGCAGTTCCTCGAAAGCGAGCGCCGCGGCCGTGACCGCGCGGACAAACCGGAATACAAGGTCAAGCTGTCGTGTGCGTTCTGCTTCTCGTCCGCGGTGTCGCAGATCGAGTATTACCACAACTCGTCCTGGCTGGAGCACGGCGGCGCGCCGGACAAGGCGGTACGCTCGGCGTTTGTCTCCGCAATCGATGCCTACCTTAAGCAGAACGGCAAATATAACAAATCCGAAAGCAAGGTCACGTTCCAGGACGTGATGGACAGCCTGGTGCTGGTGACCAACTGCTTTTCCACCCAGACCTCGTACGAGAACCAGACCAAAAAGGCCATTACCAACAAGTTCATCCAGGAGGCGATGACCGATTTCCTCAAGCAGGGGCTGGAAATCTACTTCATCGAGAACAAGGCCGAGGCGGACAAGATCGCCGAGCAGATTCTGATTAACAAGCGCAGCCGTGAGCAGGCGGAAAAGGCGCGCCTGAACATCAAAAAGAAGCTGTCCGGCAATATCGATCTCGCTAACCGCGTGCAGAAATTCGTGGACTGCCGCACCAAGGACGTGACGCGCCGCGAGCTGTACATCGTGGAGGGCGACTCTGCGCTCGGTTCGGTCAAGCAGGGGCGGGACAGTGAGTTCCAGGCCATCATGCCCGTGCGCGGCAAAATCTTAAACTGCCTGAAGGCGGATTACGACAAGATCTTCAAAAACGATATCATCACTGACCTTTTGAAGGTACTCGGCTGCGGCGTGGAGGTGCGCGGCAAGGCCAGCCGCGACCTGTCCGCGTTCGATCTGGACGCGCTGCGCTGGCGGCGCATCATCATCTGCACGGATGCGGATGTGGACGGCTTCCAGATCCGCACGCTGATCCTGACCATGCTGTACCGGCTGGTGCCGACGCTGATCGAGCAGGGGTATGTATATATTGCGGAGTCCCCGCTGTATGAGATCACGCACAGGGACAAGAGCTATTTCGCGTTCGACGAGAGCGAAAAGGCCGCGATCCTAAAAAAACTGGAGGGCAAAAAGGTGCTTATCCAGCGCTCCAAGGGTCTGGGCGAGAACGAGGCCGACATGATGTGGGAGACCACCATGAATCCCGAGACCCGCCGCCTGATCCGCATTACGCCGGACGAAGCACAGGCGACCAGCGAGATGTTCGACCTGCTGCTGGGCGATAACCTGTCTGGCCGCAAGGAGTATATCGCGGAGAACGGGGCGCAGTATTTGGAGCTGGCGGATATTTCGTAACAAAAGGGGAGCAGGGGGGTAGTGATGGGACGTTTTCCGCAGATGGATGGGCTGCGCGCGGCCGTGGCCATGGCTGTTGTAATGCTCCATACAACGGCGGGGGCGGCCGGATGGCCGGAGGTTTGCTGCAATCAGCTTGCGCGGTTTTCCGTGCCGCTTTTTCTGATGCTTTCCGGCCTCGAATATGCAAAAGTGTACGCGTAAGGTGGGCGAATGTATACGGGGAAGGGTACACTCGGCTTGGAAACGGCTGAAGCGGGTTCTGCCCGCGTACCTCGTCTGGTCGGCGGCTTATCTGCTGCTTGAAGCGGTTGCCGGCGTTTCCTATCTCGCCGACAGTATGATTCCTCCCGTGGACGGTGTTCTATGTGGGCGGGGCGCTGTTCCGGCGGCAGGTGGAGAGGGGGATGCCGCGGCTTTCCCTTTGTGTATGGCTGGGACGGCGAGCGCTGCCGCCGTACTGGGGACGGCAAAGCTGCAGCCCGTTGTGCGTGCGCTTTCGCTCCGGCCGGATATTACGGCATATGCCTTTACCTCTTTTCTGCTGCTGTGGGCGCTGTGCAGCCTGCCGCGGGATGTTCCGCGGCACGCCCGCGCAGTTAGCCGGTTATCCTTTGGACTTTATCTGTCGCATCTGCTGGTACTGCGCCTGTGGATAGAATGGACGACGCGTCGGCCAAAGGTGATGTACCTGCGGTTTGGGCAGCTTTGGCTGCTGGTGTTCGCCGGCGGGCTGCTGATTGCATCCGTGCTGGCCATTCTGCCGCACGGTAGTCTGCTGGGCGGCGCGCCGTGTAAAAATACGAAACAAACGGAGGGCCAGAATGGCGAAAAAACCTGAGATAAAACAATATAAGGAGCATCCCTCGGTGGACCAGCGCATCACGGACACGCTGCGCGAAAACTACATGCCGTACGCAATGAGTGTTATCGTCTCGCGAGCGATACCGGAAATCGACGGCTTCAAGCCCTCGCACCGCAAGCTGCTGTACACCATGTACAAGATGGGGCTGCTGAACGGCAACCGTACCAAGTCGGCCAATATCGTCGGCTCGACCATGAAGCTCAACCCGCACGGCGATGCGGCGATCTACGAGACCATGGTGCGCCTGACGCGCGGCAACGAGGCGCTGCTGACCCCGTTCGTGGACAGCAAGGGCAACTTCGGCAAGGTGTATTCGCGCGATATGGCCTACGCCGCGCCGCGTTATACCGAGGCTAAGCTGGATGCGTTCTGCGCTGAGCTGTTCCGCGATATTGATACGGACGCGGTCGATTTCATGGACAACTATGACGGCACGATGCAGGAGCCGACGCTGCTGCCGACCACCTTCCCCAATATCCTGGTATCGGCCAATACGGGCATCGCGGTCGGTATGGCTTCGAATTTCTGCGGTTTTAACTTGGGCGAGGTGTGCCGCACCACGATCGCGTATATCAAGGATCCCGCGCACGACCTGCTCTCCACCCTGCCCGCTCCCGATTTTTCGACCGGCGGCGAACTGATTTACGATGAAGCCGAGATGCGTGCGATTTACGAGACCGGCCGCGGCTCGTTCAAGGTGCGCGCCAGGTGGGCGCATAACAAAAAGGAGAACCTGATCGAGATCACCGAGATCCCCTATACGACGACCATTGAGGCGATTATCGACAAGATTGCCGAGCTGGTCAAGTCCGGCAAGGTGCGCGAGATTGCGGACGTGCGCGATGAGACCGACCTTTCCGGCTTAAAGATCGCCATTGACCTCAAGCGCGGCGCCGATCCGGACAAACTGATGGTGCGGCTGATGAAAATGACCCCGCTGATGGACAGCTTTTCCTGTAACTTTAATGTGCTGATCGGCGGCATGCCTCGCGTGCTGGGTGTGCGCGAACTGCTGGACGAGTGGACGGCCTGGCGTACCGAATGCGTTCGCCGCCGCGTGTTCTTCGACCTGAACAAGAAAAAGGACAAGCTGCACCTGCTGCACGGCCTGCAGAGGATCCTGCTCGACATCGACAAGGCGATCCAGATCATCCGCGAGACCGAGGAGGACGCCGAGGTTATTCCCAATCTGATGATCGGCTTCGGCATCGATCAGCTCCAGGCCGAGTTCATTGCAGATATCCGCCTGCGCAACATCAACAAGGAATATATCCTCAAACGAACGCAGGAGACCGAGGCGCTCGAAAAAGAAATCGCCAGGCTCGAGGAGATCGTAGGTTCCAATGCCAAGATCCGGAATATTATCGTCAAGGAACTGGAGCAGGTTATCAAGAAATATCCATCCGAGAGGAAGACCAGCCTTGTGACCGCAGGGGCGGTGCAGGAGTTCGATGCGGAGGACCATATCGAGGACTACCCCGTGCTACTGTTCCTGACGCGCGAAGGGTATTTCAAGAAGATCACGCCGCAGTCCTGGCGCATGTCGCAGGAGCATAAGCTCAAGGAGGGCGACGAGGTGGCCTGGCAGGCCGAGGCGACCAACAAAGCGGAGATTATCTTCTTCACCAATTTGCAGCAGGCGTATAAGGCGCGGCTGTATGACTTTGACGACTGCAAGGCCTCCGTGCTGGGCGATTATCTGGCCGCCAAGCTGGACATGGAGGACGGTGAAGCACCGGTGTATGCCCTGTTGCCGGGCGACTACAAGGGCAGCATGGTCGTCGTTTTCCAGAACGGCAAGGCCGCGCGCTTCTCGCTCGAGTCGTTCGAGACCAAGACCAACCGCCGCCGCCTGACAGGTGCGTATTCGGGCAAGTCACCCGCAGTGGCGTTCTTCCATCCGGTCGACGAGGAAACCGAAATCACCATGTTTTCCACCGCGAACCGTGCGCTGACGTTCCGCGCGGGCATGCTGGATATCAAGACCAGCCGCTCGACGCAGGGCGTGCAGGCGATGGTGCTGCGCGGCAAGCACACCATTACGCGCGCTTGTCGCATGGAGGATGCGGGCCTGACCGACAACGGCCGCTACCGCTGCCGCAGCATCCCGTCCATTGGCGCGCTGCTGACCGACGAGGATTTGCCGGAGCAGCAACTTAAGCTGTAAGTCTTTATCGTCCGAAAAACCGGACAGAGGGAGAGTTATGAATATTTTAGACGTGATGACCGCGAACGAAGGCTACTGCGCGCGGCATACCGATACGCCGCTTGCGCTGCAGGACCGCGCCAAGCTGCTGTGCTGGCAGTACAACCAGACTCGGCCGGACGAGGGGGAGCGCCGTGCGGCGCTGCTGCGCGAGCTGTTCGGAGACTGCCATCCGCTGACGTTTATCGAACCGTCGTTCCGCTGCGATTATGGCTTTAATATCCATACCCACGGTTTGACCGTCATCAACTATAATTGTGTTATTTTAGACACCTCGCCCGTACACATCGGCGAAAATGCGTTTATTGCCCCCGGGGTCTGCATCGCCTGCGCGGGGCATGCAGTGGACGCGGCGCAGCGTGCGGCCGGTATCGGCACCTCGCGCCCCATCACGATCGGGCCGGACGTGTGGATTGGCGCGAACGCCACGATCTGCGGTGGTGTGACGATTGGCGCGGGCAGCGTGATCGGCGCGGGCAGCGTAGTGACGCGCGATGTGCCGGCGGGCGTGATTGCGGCGGGCAGTCCATGCCGTGTGCTGCGGCCGGTCACCGAGGCGGATCGGGTGGAACCGCTTCGACTGTGAGCGACGCTTGCGTTTTGCTTTCGCACTGTGCTATAATAAACTTCACAAGAAAGGGGAGGTTTCCTGATGATCAATCAGAGCATGGCCGCGCTGGGAAACAACCGTTCGACCATCCGCGAGCTTTTTGAATATGGAAACAGCCGCGCCGCAGTCGTGGGGCGGGAAAACGTATTTGATTTTTCAATTGGCAACCCAAATGTACCCGCGCCCGACGCGGTGCGCCGGGCGATTCTGGAAGAGACGGCGGGTGATCCGGTCGCCTTGCATGGGTATACCTCCGCGCAGGGCGCGGCGGATGTGCGCAGGACGTTGGCCGACGACTTGAACCGCCGGTTTGGAACCGACTATACGGGTGACTGCCTGTATCTGACTGCGGGGGCGGCGGCGGCGCTGTCATGCGCGTTCCAGGCGATCGCTTGCCCAGGGGATGAGTTTATCGTGCTGGCGCCGTATTTTCCGGAATATAAAATGTTTATTGAAAGCGGTGCGGGGGCGAAATGTGTGGTCGTCCCGCCGGCTGTTCAGGATTTCCAGATCGATTTTGCCGCGCTTGCGCAGGCGTTGAATGCGCGTACCAAAGCGATCGTGATCAACTCGCCCAATAATCCGTCAGGCGCGGTGTATTCCGAGCAGACCATTCGGCGGCTGGCCGGCCTGCTGGCTGAAAAGGAGGAGCAATACGGACATCCGATCTATCTGGTGTCGGATGAGCCCTATCGGGAGATTATTTACGATGGGATCGAAGCGCCGTTCGTCCCACAGTACTATGAGAATACGATCGTCTGCTATTCCTACTCCAAGTCGCTCTCCCTGCCGGGCGAGCGCATCGGCTATGTGCTGGTTCCGCCGCAGGCGGCGGACAGCGCCGACCTGTATGCTGCTGTATGCGGCGCGGGACGCGCGCTGGGCTATGTGTGCGCGCCCAGTCTGTTCCAGCGTGTAGCGGCGCGCTGTGCGGGCCAGACAAGCGATATTACGGTCTACCAAACCAACCGCGATCTGCTTTATAACGGCCTTACGGAAATGGGCTACCGCTGTGTCAAGCCGCAGGGAGCGTTTTACCTGTTCCCGCAGACTCTGGAGCCGGATGACCGTGCGTTCTGTGAGCGGGCGAAGAAATATGATTTGCTGGTTGTGCCGGGGACGGATTTCGGCGCGCCGGGGCATATGCGTATCTCTTACTGCGTGCAGACCGAGACGATCCGCCGCGCGCTTCCGCTGTTCAAAAAACTGGCGGAAGAGTATGGGTGCAAATGAATTATGTAAATTCTACAATAAAGAATTATTTACATTGTGCAAAATGCGAATATAGATTGTGGAGTTCATACAAAAATATTGTTTGCATATTGTATAATATTCATAAAAACTGACGCTTGTTTTTTGTTGCTACTCCCTGTATGATAATAGCGGAGGCCGGAAGAGGGCCGCCGATATTGACAGGAGAGGAGTGATCCGCAGGATGAAATGCTTTTTTAACAATCTGGTAGCAGTCCGCACGATGGAACTGGATACCAACCGGATGAAGCCGGCTGCCCGTCAAGCGCGCCGCACTGCCAAGTAATCGCAATGAAAAATGGCAGCGCGACTGCCGGGGAGCTTGGAAATGAAAAGGAAAGACAGCAGGTAAAAGGCCTTCCGCATGGTTGACGGAAGGCCTTTTTTGCGCCGCTATCCGGAGCGTTTGCCGACAGGAAGAAACTCTGTGCGGAGACGGAAAAATTCCGTGCGTTCGCCGCGCGTTGCCGGTCGGATTTGCTTTTTGCCGCAGTCAGGGCAGGCGGCTTCCCGTTGACTGCCGTAGAACAGATAGTGGCAGTACTTGGTTTGACAGGCATAAATCATAGCACTCACCTCTCCTTGTGTATAGGATAGCAGCAAAGCTGTCCCATAAAACTCCCTTGCTTGCGGGAGCTTGAAAAAAATGCTATACTGTGCTTACGACAATGAGGAGGAAAGACAGAAATGACGGAACAAAAAGGTTCGCTGGTGCGTCAATTATACATGCCTGCGGTATTGTGTACCGCACTCTGGGGCAGCGCGGCGCCATGTATCAAGGCCGGCTATGGATTGTTCGGCATCCAGGCCGGTCAGTCGTTTTCCCAGCTCGTGTTTGCCGGCTGGCGGTTTGCGCTGGCGGGCCTGCTGGTCCTGCTGGTTGCAAAGTGCAAAAAGCACAGGATCATCCCACGCAGGGAGGAATGGCGGCCGATCCTGTGGATCAGCCTGTTCCAGAGCATGATCCAATACATATGCTACTATATCGGCCTGTCGATGACGACCGGACTGAAAGGTTCGGTGTTATCCGGTACGCAGACTTTTTTTGCGCTCATTTTCGCGCATCTGTTCCTGCGGAACGATAAGCTGAACCGGCAGAAGTCAATCGGCTGCCTGTGTGGTCTGGCGGGGGTGCTGGTGCTCGGCATGGGAGGCTTGAACGGCTTTAACCTGTCGGGGGACGGGCTGGTGCTGCTGTCCGCGGTTTCGTCGGGCGCGGGCGCGCTGGTGTCCCGCATTTTCACGCCCGGCCGCGACCCCATGCTGCTGACCGGCTGGCAGTTGTTCCTCGGCGGATTGGTGCTTTACGGTATCGGCGCTGCCGGCGGCGGCCGGCTGGGAACGGTCAGCCTGCCGGGCGTTTTGCTGCTGGGATATATGGTGGTGCTGTCCGCAGCCGCGTTTACGATCTGGACCGCCTTGCTGGGCAAATTCCCCATCGGCAAGGTCAGTCTGTTCGGGTTCCTGATTCCGGTGTTTGGCGCGCTGTTTTCGGCGGTTGTGCTGGCGGAGGATGTGTTTACACTGCGCAATCTCACGGCGCTGGCGCTGGTCAGCGGAGGCATTGCGATCGCAAACTATGTGCGGACGGATAAAACGGGTGCGGGGCAGGCAGAATAAAGAGAAAAAGGGATTTTCAACATGATTTTTAGCTCGGCGGTCTTTTTGTTCATCTTTCTGCCCGTTGTATTTTTGCTCGACCGTCTGTTCCGCGGCACAAAAGCGAAAAACGCGCTTCTGCTGGCCTCAAGCCTGATTTTCTATGCGTTCGGACAACTGAGATATCTGCCGCTGTTGCTGTTGTCGGTTGCGCTCAATTACGGCTGCGGCCTGCTCGCTGCGGGAAAACGGCCGCGGTTGGGCGTGTGGCTCGCGGCCGCCGGCGGGATCGGCATGCTGGCGGTGTTCAAGTACGCGGACTTTTTGATAGGGACCGGTAACCGCCTGCTGGGGCTGTCCCTCCCGCTGACGGGGATTGCGCTGCCGGTCGGAATTTCGTTTTTTACCTTCCAGGGGCTTTCTTATGTGATCGATGTGTATCGTGACCGGACTGCCGTCTCCCGATCCTTTGTGAAGGTGCTGCTCTATATTTCGTTTTTTCCGCAGCTGATCGCCGGTCCGATCGTCAAGTATCACGACATTGAAAAAGAGATCGACGAGCGCCGCACAACGACGGAAGAGGCCGCGCTCGGCATCCGGCGTTTTATTTGCGGTCTGGCCAAAAAGCTGCTGGTCGCCAACACTATGGGACGGATGGCGGACGCGGTGTTTGCCCTGCCGGCGGGGGAGATCGGCATGCTTGCTGCCTGGATGGGCGCGCTTTGTTATACGCTGCAGATTTATTTTGATTTTTCCGGCTACAGCGATATGGCGATTGGCATGGGCCGGATGTTCGGCTTTCACTTTCAGGAAAATTTTCAGTATCCATATGCCGCTACCACGGTCAAGGAATTCTGGCGCCGGTGGCACATCTCGTTGTCCACCTGGTTCCGCGACTATCTGTATATCCCGCTGGGCGGGAATCGGAAAGGGCGGGGACGCACTTGGGCCAACCGTTTCATCGTTTTTTTCGCGACAGGGCTGTGGCATGGCGCGAGCTGGAATTTCGTATTGTGGGGGCTGTGGCACGGCTGCTTTTCCGTGCTGGAGGACAGCGGTGCGCTGCCGGTCGGCCGGCTACGCGGCAGGTTCCTCGGGCGAGTGTATACCCTGCTGGTCGTGGTGCTGGGCTTTACTCTGTTCCGCGCGGATACATTGGGGCAGGCGGGCGCGATGCTTGCGGCCATGTTTACAGGAGCCGGACTGAACTGGACTGGGACCGCGACTGTATGCTCATTATTGGATCCGGCGTTTCTGTTGACCTTGGTTGTGGCGCTGTTCCTGTCGTTTCCGGCAGCAAAATGTATCAAAATGAAATGGGAAGCGCCGGCCTTTGTCGGGGCGATTGTATTGCTGGTGCTGTGCATGTTTGACCTTTCGGCGGGTACGTTCAACCCGTTCATCTATTTCCGTTTTTAAGGAGGCTGGCATGAAATACCGGATTTTTACAGCGGCGTTCGTGCTGCTCTGTCTGCTCCCAGCGGCCGGCATGCTGTTTTTGCCGCCGACCCAGGCGGCGGGGAATGAAAGGCTGGCGCCAGCGCCGCACCTGAAACAGGAGGATGGGAGCTGGAACACGGAGTTTCTGGGCGACGTGACCGATTATGTGGCCGATCACTTTGCCCTGCGTCAGGAGCTGGTGACCGCGAACGCGTTGCTGCGTACTAAACTACTGGCCAGCTCGCCGGCGGAGGATGTCATTTATGGCAGCGACGGCTGGCTGTATTATGCACAGACGCTGGACGATTACCAGAACCATGCGACGCTGAACGCGCAGGAGCTTGAGCAGATCGCGCGGACCGTTGCGGAGATGCAGGCGTTTTGTCAGGCGCGCGGCGCGCGGTTTTTGTTTACCATTGCGCCCAATAAGAATTCACTGTATCCTGCGCATATGCCTTCGCGCTATTTGGTGAGCGATTCCCAGGGAAATTATGAGCGGCTCCGGCCGCTTCTGGAAGAATACGGCGTACAGTACGCCGATTTGTTTACGTTTTTTGCAAAACAGGAGGAGGTCCTGTATTTGCGGACGGATTCCCACTGGAGCAATCGCGGCGCAGCGCTTGCGCATGATTTTTTGATGCAGTCGCTTGGCCTGCCATATACCTGCTTTGGACAGGCGGCGTACCGCATGGCAAACACCCATCGCGGCGACTTATATGATATGCTGTATCCCAAGGGGACAGCCCTGGAAGAGCAACAGCAGTATCAAACGACGTTTTCCTATGTCAATGAGCCGCGCACAGCGGAGGATATTTTGATACAGACGACGAGCGGGAACGCACAAAACGGGCGTCTGCTGCTGTGCCGCGATTCGTTTGGCAACGCGTTGCACCCATTCCTGGCCGAGGATTTTTCCGAAGCGGTCATCACGCGGCAGATGCCGTACCCGTTGACGCAAGTGCAGGCGGGCGACACGGTGATTGTGGAGATTGTGGAGCGCAATTTACCCAACCTGCTCAAATACCCGCCTGATTTGGGGAACAACCAGGCAGCGGATTCCGTCGAATGAAATAAAGAAACCGTAGGAGGACCCTTACATGAAACAGAGAATAACAGCGATGCTTCTGGCGCTCGCCCTGTGCGGCAGCTTGGCAGCCTGTGGCAATGCGGAAGATACCGGCCGCGCAGAACAGCAGGAAGAGAACCAGACAGTGGATACCATGAAGCCGGACGCCCAGCCGGAGACGGAGCAGCAGGAGGACGAGGACAAGCCCTCTACGGATGCGCCGCAGACAGAGGAAGTGCCGGAAAAGCAGCCGGCTGCGCCCGGTGGCGCTTCCTCTGGCGGCGGAAGCAATACGTCTAATCCGCCGGCGGCCAGCGGAAGCACGGGCGGAAGCACGCCGGCCACACCGCCGGCCTCGACCCCGTCCCCTGCGCCGCAACCCGAGCCGGAACCGGCGCCCGAACCCTCCAAACCGACCGCCGCGCAAGCATCGGGCTATGTAGGCTCGTCCGCTTCCGCAATGGAAAGCGCCCTCGGCTCGCCCAGTTCCAAGACCTATTCGCCGAGCTGCATGGGTGAGGGTGAAGACGGTATTTGGACCTATGACGGGTTCACGGTCTATACCTACCGCGAAAACGGTTCGGAAACCGTCGAGGCGGTACAGTAAAAGAGCAAGCCCCGTTCCGTGGTATCCCACGGAACGGGGCTTTTGTAAAATGGTTGACACGATGGAGCGTGTGGATTATAATATAGATACTAAATTACTGATTTACTAAAGAGGATGCGATATGAAAATACCAACGACACTGAAGCATAAGCCGGTCGTTACCGTGGAGAATTATGAAAATGTAGATGGGCGTGCGGCCTATCACAGCGACGCAAAAGGGCTGTCCCTTGGGCTGGCGCAGTGGAACGACCGCGGCCGTGTGGATATTTCGGCAAAGGTTTGGCGTTATACCGGGGAAAAATGGTCGCGCCAGTCCGAGGAACTCCCGTTGCACCGCGTACTCGATCTGGCCATCCTGATCTGCCGCGCGCGCGGCTATTTTGCGGATGCCTACCGCTTTCCCAAGCTGTATGATGAAGCCGCGCCGCAGATTGATCGGATTGGTGTGCAGGGCGATGCGATGACCGTTTCGGTCTGCACGGAAAATCCTATGATAGACGAGGATATCAGGCTGTTCTCAGAAGCCCTTTCGCGTGATGATGAAATGCTTGCGGAGCGGCTCCATCTTCTGAGCAATTTGCTGCAGGAAATGGGATATGGGCGGCGCAGTCGGGAATAAAAAGAGGGGAATGAAAGCGATGGCTTTCATTCCCCTCTTTCCTGCAGGCTGCGCACCGGACGGCAGGGGTTGCCAACGGCCAACACACCGGCAGGGATATCTCGATTAACGACGCTGCCCGCGCCGATCACCGTGTTATCGCCGACCGTCACGCCGGGGAGGACGCAGACGTTCCCTCCGATCCAGACGTTACTGCCGACTCGGATGGGCTTGGCATATTCAAGCTCCGCATTGCGCTGGGCAACATCAAAAGGATGCGCCGCGGTATAAAAGCCGCAGTTGGGGGCGATAAAGACATGCTCGCCAAAAACGACGGGCGCGGCGTCCAGGATCACAAGGTTGTGGTTGGCATAGAAGTGTTCCCCCACATGGATATGAAAGCCGTAATCACAGAAAAAGGATGGCTCGATCAGGACGTGCGTGCCGCAGGAGCCGAGCAAACCACGCAGCAGCGCGTCGCGTTGGTCGGCCGCAGAGGGCGGCAGGGAATTGTACTGGACGCATTGCTCCTTGGCAGCGTTCCGCGCGGCAAGAAGCGCTGCCTCGCTGGGGTCATACAAAGCGCCGGAAATCATTTTTTCCCGCTCAGTCATAGGGGGTTCCTCCTGTTTTTATAGGCTAATTCTGGTGGCGTACCAGTTCGTAGTCGTCTCCGGAACGGTAATAGGGACAGGCGCGCCCTTCGCGCATGACATGGTAGAATTCATCCTCGTCCAGATACGCTTCACAGACATATTCCTCCAGTTCATCGTCATACAGGTTGTACGCGCAGTCGTCGCAGCGTCCGGTCATAGCAGATCACCTCTTTTTTCTGTTAACAGAATATCATAAATGGGATAAAAGTTCAAATGGGTGCTTTTTATTTTGGGGACGATATGCTATGATGGAACAGGAAAACTATTTGGGAGCGTGAATCTCTATGAAGCTGTATACCTATCAAAAAGACAATGACGGCGTCGACCGCATCGGCGTGGGCTGCACCGGCTGGCCGGGGCTGCTTTGGCCGGTCGAAGCGTTCGGCCTGTCGTTTGCAGATATGAACGACCTGATCCGGCGCGCAACACCGGCGCAGCTTTCCCGCATGGCGGATGCGGAACAGGCGACCGAGGGGGCGGCGGTGCGGCTGGACAGCGTGCGGCTGCGCGCGCCGATACCGCATCCGGAGCAGGATGTACTGTGCTTGGGCATCAATTACGCGGACCACGCGGTCGAATCGGCGCGGTTCCATGAGGATGCTTTTCTGGTCAACCGCAAAAAAGCGGTCTATTTCAGCAAGCGCACTTATGAGGCGACCGGCTGCGGCGACCCAATCCCCTCCTATGAGGGATTGGTGGACAGTCTGGACTATGAGGCCGAGCTGGGCGTCATCATCGGCAGGGACTGCAAAAACGTTAGCGAGGCGGAGGCCGCACAGTATATCTTCGGCTATACGGTAGTGAACGACGTATCCGCGCGCAACCTACAGACCGCGCATAACCAGTGGTATTTCGGCAAGTCGCTGGATGGCTTCACACCGATGGGGCCGTGCATCCTGACCGCAGACGAGGTGGCGTTCCCGCCCGCGCTGGCGATCTCCTCGACCGTCAACGGTGAGAAGCGGCAGAACAGCAATACGGACCATCTGATCCACTCGGTCGCGGAGATCATCGCTGAGCTGACGCGCGGCATCACGCTGCGCGCGGGTACGATCATTGCCACCGGCACGCCGGCCGGCGTGGGTATGGGCTTCACGCCGCCGCAGTTTTTGAAGAAAGGCGACGTCGTCACCTGTGAGATCGAGGGCATCGGCGCGCTCACCAATACGGTGGAATAAAAACGGACATATACAAAGGGACCTTCCAAAGCGGGAAGGTCCCTTTTGCTTTGCGCCAAACGCCGGAAACCGCGGGGGAAATTTTGTGGAATGCGGACAGGCAATAGAAAAAGCGGAGTTTTTTAGCGGTTATGGCAAAGGAGAAACTGCTAAAAAAGCAAAATATTTTGCTAAGCCGAAACGGATAAGAACAAATTGATAGAAATACCGACAATACCCTGTGGTGAAAAGGCAGGGGTTACGGTTCAATATAGACAGAACAAAAAAGGAGGCGGATGCGAATGCATCGAATAGCGACCTTTGTCGAAAAGCTACCGGCGCACCCCAACGCGGAATATTATAAAGTCTACCCGCGTTCCGTGCGGCAATACCCGGGCGGTACGGCGTTCATGGCGGCGGACGAGCAGGGCTGTGATAAGCTGTATTCCTGCGGGGAAAAGGCTCCGTTCGAGGGGCTTCGGCGGGAAGCCGGAGGGACCGTTTTTTATGAATGTGAACTGAGCGCCCATAATGCCGCGGTGCTACGGGAGCTGTTCCCGTTCTGCGGGCCACAGAAAGTGCTTTCCCGAAAATGCACTTTCGGCACCGGCGACCGGCTGGGGCTGGCGACGCCCGGCCATATCGCGGCTGTCAGAAAATATGATGCCACGCCTGTTCTGGCACAGCAGTCCATGCGGGAGCTGTCGCTGACCGGCCGCACCTTCCGCGATGTAATCGATGATGTGACGTTTTATGTATTCCGAGAGGGCTATACCGGCGGCTACGGCGCGGACGGGGACCATCTGAAAACGATGGAAGAGATCGAAGCGGCGATCGGGAGCGGCTGCACGATGATTACCCTGGACCTGAGCGAGCATATACATCGTCCGGAGGAAAACCGCGGAGACGTGGATGACGCGGTAAAGGCGTACTATTTGGACCGTGCCTTTCCACTGGAGGGCGGTTATGAAATCCGCTTCAGCGAGCGGGAGCTGCGGGATGCAGTAACGATCTACGGGGAAGCGCTTGCCTTTGCGTCACAGGCCGCGCAGCGCTTTTTTAATCAGGAGGATGCGCCGGCGGAGCTTGAGATTTCGATCGATGAAACCATATTGCCGACAACACCGCAGCAGCATTTTTTCGTCGCTAATGAGCTTGTGAGAAAAGGCGTTCGTTTTGCCACCATCGCACCGCGCTTCACAGGGGAATTCCAAAAGGGAATCGACTATATGGGGGATCTGGCGCGGTTTGAAGAGGAGCTGAAGATCCATGTGGCGATCGCAAAAACCTACGGGTATAAGCTGTCTGTACATTCCGGAAGTGATAAATTCTCCATTTTCCCCTATGTGGGGCGCTGGACAGAGGGGAATTTCCATATCAAAACATCCGGCACCAGTTGGCTTGAGGCGATGAAGCTGACCGCGATGCAGGCGCCAGCGCTGTACCGCCAGATACATAAATATGCGCTGACGGTTTTTGAAAAAGCGCGCGCCTATTATCACGTCAGTGCGGACCCTGCGGCGCTGCCGGAGGTGGATCTTGTTCCGGAGGAACTGCTGCCCAAGCTGTTTGAGGAGGATAATTGTCGGCAGCTCATTCATATCACCTATGGCTATATCCTGCGGCATCCGGTATTTGGAAGCCTGCTTCGGCAGCTGTGGAAAAAGGAAACAGGCCGCTACACGGCCCTGATTGAACAGCATATGACACGCCATTTGGAATATCTGTCCGTGCCGTATACAGGGGAGTGATACCATGACAAATCAAAGCGTTCTGATGACCGCGCCGGGAGAAATCCAAATCGTTGAGGCGCCCATGCCGGTCAGGAAAGAAGGGGAAGCGCTGCTCGAGCTGCTCTACGGCGGCCTGTGCGGCAGCGATCTGGGCGCGTATCGGGGAACCTATGCCTATGCCAAATATCCAAACGTGCCAGGGCATGAGTTTTCCGCGAAGGTCGTGGAGATCGGAGAAAATGAGGCGGGGCTGCGGTCAGGCGATATCGTAACCGCAAATCCGTATTTCAACTGCGGGACGTGTTATTCCTGCAGGCGGGGACTGGTGAACTGCTGTGTGGATAATCAGACGATGGGCGTACAGCGCGCCGGCGCTTATTCGCGCTTTATCACGATGCCGGTCGAGCGGCTCTATCCGGTGGGGAAACTGGAGCCCAAGCTCGCAGCACTGGTGGAACCGTTTGCGATCGGATACCACGGCGTGCAGCAGGCGATGATACAGCCGGATGACCGCGTGCTGGTGGTAGGCGCCGGAACGATCGGCATTTTTACCATGCTGGCGGCAAAGCAGAAAGGCGCCAGGGTATACATCACCGATGTGGCTGAGGAAAAGCTGCGGATCGCGCAAAAAATGGGCGCGGATGGCGTTCTCCTGAACGACTCGCCGGAGCATTTTGCAGAGCAGGCGGCGCAGATCACACAGGGGGATGGTTTTGACGGCGCGCTCGAGGCGGTCGGCATGCCTGAAACGCTACAGCTCTGTCTGGACCATGCCGCGCACGGCGGGCATGTTGTGGTGATCGGTATTTCCAAACGGCACCTTGACCTGGATTCTAATATCATTCAGAAAAAAGAACTGATGATCCGCGGCTCGCGCAATGCACAAAAGCAGGATTTCCTGGATTTGATCGCATGGGTCACCGAGAATCAGCAGGCAGTCGCCCCCATGATTACCGACCTGTATCCGTTTACACAGGCGGCGGACGCGTTCCGCGAATTTGCGGCAGGGGCCGCCACCAAGCTCAAGGTAATGCTTCAGTTTTAATTTGTGGCAACACAAGAAAATAAAAAGGAGATGTAAGAATGAGGTACAAGAGAATTCTATCAATGGGTCTGGCAGCGGCGATGGCGGCGGGAATGCTGACAGGCTGCAGCAGCTCCGCGCAGGAAAACACCGGAAATGCGGCTTCCGGCGCGGGCGATAGCGCGGCGGAGCAGGTTGTGATCCAGTTGGGCTATGAGAACAATCCGGGCGAAGCGATCGACTTGGGGTGTAACGAATGGGCGCGGCTGGTAGAGGAGAAGAGTGGAGGCACCATGAAAATCGAGGTGTTCCCGTCCAGCCAGCTTGGCGCAAAGGTCGATTTGATCGACCAGATGCTGGCCGGAGCTCCGGTCATTACCCTGGCGGATGGTGCGTTCTATGCCGACCGCGGCGTGCCGGATTTCGGCATCCTTTTTGGGCCATATCTGTTCAGCGATTGGGAGGAGTGCTGGACGCTGACGGAGAGCGATCTCTATGCAGATCTGTGCAGTGACCTGGAGGAGCAGGGGCTAAAAATCCTTACCTCGAACTGGATTTACGGCGACCGTCACATTCTGTCCAAAAAGCCGATCCGCTCTCTGGCGGACCTGAAGGGCATGAAGATCCGTGTGCCGAGTAACGATATCCAGGTGGAGGGCATGCAGGTGCTGGGTGCGAACCCGACTCCCATGGCGCTGGGCGATGTGTATACCGCGCTGCAGCAGGGTACGATCGATGGCTTTGAACAGCCGATCACGGTTATCTATGCAGGCAAATATTACGAGGCCGCGAAGTATCTGACGCTGACCGAGCATGTGAAAAACAATACCACCTGGATTTGCGGCACGGACTTCTTCAATAGCCTGACCGCAGAGCAGCAGCAGATCCTGATCGAATGCGGAGAAGAGGCGGGCATTTACAACAATGAGCAGTATTTCCAGCAGGAGGAAGAAGCGCTGAATGCGCTGAAGGAAGCTGGCGTGGAGGTTATCGAGATAGATAAAGATGAGTTCCGCGAGGCAGCGCAATCGTTCTATCAGCTGGATAAGTTTACGTCCGTATGGTCGGACGGCCTGTATGACAGGGTTAAGGAGGCTATGGGAGCTTAACTTTTGCGGGGCCTAAGAATTCTTAGGCCCCTTCAATCTGAAAGGAGGAAAACAGATGAAAAACAAAGGCAGGCTGCTGGAGCGTCTTTTGAATCTGGATTTTGTCTTGAGCGGCGCGGCGTTTATCCTGCTGGTGCTGGTGACATTTGTCGGCGTTATCATGCGCTATCTGTTCAACAACCCGTTGACCTGGCAGGAGGAGATGCAGCTCAGCCTGATTATTTGGGTCGTGTTTTTCGGCGCCAGCGCGGCATTTCGTACAGGCGGCCATGTTGCTATCGAAATTATTGTGGACGCCATGCCCAAGCGGCTGCGGTTCGTCATTGAGGTACTGGGCTACCTTGTGACCTGTGTGGTTTTGATTTATCTGCTCAGGAGCAGCATTGATCTGGTCATGCAGATGGTGACAACCGGCCGCACCACCAACATACTGCGTATCCCGCAGCAATTTGTTTACGGCGCGTTTCCGGCGGGCTGTGTCCTGATGATTATCAACTATACCTATAGTATGTACCACTCCCACCTAAAGCGTAAGGATGCGGAAAAGGAGGAAGAAGTATGAGTATCAATCCTGTGGCAGCGGCCTCTATCATCATGCTGGTGCTGCTGTTCCTCAAGGTACCGGTATTCGCCTCGGTATTCGCCGCCGCGGCCGCTTATTTCTTTCTGATGCCGGATCTGCCGCAACAGATTGTTGTGCAGCGTATGCTAGCCGGTGCGGAGAGCATCCCGATGCTTGCGATCCCGTTTTTTGTGTGCGCGGGTACGTTTATGAACTATTCCGGCGTTACAGCGCGCGTCATGCAGTTCTGTGAGGTGCTGACGGGGCGGATGACGGGCGGCTTGGCGCAGGTAAACGTATTGCTGTCCACTCTGATGGGGGGGCTTTCGGGCTCCAACCTGGCGGACGCGGCGATGGAGGCCAAGATGTTGGTGCCGGAAATGGAAAAGCGCGGCTTTTCCAAGGAATTCTCGTCGGTCGTAACCGCGTGCTCGGCCATGATTACGCCGCTGATCCCGCCCGGCATTGCGATGATCGTTTACGGCTCGATCGCGAACGTTTCAATCGGCAACTTGTTTATCGCCGGTATCGGCCCCGGGCTGCTGCTGTGTGTGACGATGATGCTTCTGGTATCCATCATTTCCCACAAGCGAAACTACAAGCCGCTCCGCACAGAGCGGATGAAAGCGTCGGACTTCATGCGCGCGCTCAAAGAGGCGGCGCTGCCGCTCTGCTTGCCGATCATTATTATCGGCGGTATCCGCCTGGGTATTTTTACACCTACCGAGGCAGGCACCGTTGCGATCGTTTACTCGCTGCTGCTCGGCGTGATTTATCATGAGCTGACGATGGACAGCTTCATAAAAGGTATGAAAGAAACGATCATCACGACCTCCGGCATCATGCTGATCATCTGTGCGGCAAACGCATTTGCGTGGGTACTGACCCGAGAGCGTATTCCGCAGATGATTACGGAACTGATCGTCGGCCTGATCGACAACAAATACATCTTCCTGATCGCGGTAAATATTTTCCTGCTGATCGTCGGCATGTTTATCGAGGGAACCGCGGCGATGATCGTACTGGTCCCGCTGCTGGCGCCGATTGCGGCGGCCTACGGCATCCATGAGATCCAGTTCGCCATGACGGTTATCTTCAATATGGCAGTCGGCTGCATTACCCCGCCGATGGGTACGCTGATGTTCGTTACCTGCGGCATTACAAAATGCAAGATTAAAAATTTTATCATAGAGGCAAGACCATTTTATGTTCTGCTGCTGGTGTGCCTGATGCTGCTGACATTCGTCCCGATTTTCTCGGTCGGCGTCCTGCAGTTATTCGGACTGGCATAAGGGGGAATCGGTTTTGGAAACGCTATGCTATCAAACCCTGCCGGACCAGAACGCATTCATACTGCGGACTGGAACGGAACGCTTTTTACAGTTTGGCGAAGGGAATTTCCTGCGCGGCTTTGTAGATTATTTTATCGACTGCGCTAATGAGCGCATGGGGTTGGACAACAAGGTGATTGTTGTCCAACCGATCAAGAGCGGGCTGGCGGACGTGATCAACCGACAGGACGGCCTGTACCACCTTTATCTGCGGGGCGGCGAGCCGTCGGCGCCCCAAGTGCAGAGCCGGCTGGTCAGTTCAATCAGCCGGGCGATCGACCCCTACCGTGATTTTGAAGCGTTCCTTGCCTGCGCGGAGCAGCCGGAACTGCGTTTTATTGTTTCCAACACGACCGAAGCGGGGATATCCTGCCGTACGGAGGACCGGCTGGAGGACTGCCCGGCAGCTTCCTTCCCCGGCAAGCTGACGCAATTGCTGTGGAAGCGGTATCAATGCTTTGGCCAACAAAAGGGCAAGGGGTTCATTGTTCTTTCCTGCGAGCTGATCGACCACAACGGACAGGAACTGAAAAAATGCGTGCAAACTTATGCGGGGCGCTGGGGACTGCCGGAAGACTTCCTCAACTGGCTGGAGGAGGAAAATGTGTTCTGCGATACGCTGGTCGACCGCATCATAACCGGCTATCCGAAGGAGGATGCGGAGCGCCTGAATCAGGAAAACGGTGTGGAGGACCGCCTGCTGGATACCGGCGAGCCTTTCGCGTTCTGGGCGATCCAGGGTCCGGAATGGATGAAGCAGGAGCTTCCGTTTGAACAGGCCGGACTGCCGGTGGTGATCGTCCCCGATTCATCGTATTATAAAAAGCGCAAGGTGCGCATCCTGAACGGCGCGCAGACCGGCATCTCATTGGCGGCATACCTAATGGGCAGCGACATCAGCCTGGACTATATGGCCTGCCCGCTGTGCGTCCGCTTTGTCCGCCGGATGATATACGACGAAATCATCCCATATTTGCAGTTGGACGACGCGGATATGCGCGCCTTTGCCGATCAGGTGATGGTGCGCCTGAATAACCCCTTTATCCAGCATAGCCTGCTGGCAATCTCACTCAATTCGGTTTCCAAGTGGAAGGCAAGGGTTTGGCCGAGCCTGCTGGCCTATTGGGAGCAGAATGGGGAGCTGCCGGTCTGCACGGTGTTCTCTCTGGCCGCGCTGCTCGAATTTTACCATCTGCACTCCAAAAACGCACAGGGCTACTACGGCGCGCGCGAGGGGATCCCCTATCCGGTCAGAGATGACCAGGATGTTCTGGAATTTTTCTGGGAACACCGAGAGGATACGCCGGAAAAGCTGGTGCGGTTCTGCGGGGAAACGGTGTTTCCAGAAATCGGCGGCATACCGAAACTGGCGGAACAACTGGCAGGGCTGCTTGCGGATATACGGCAGCAGGGGATCCGCACGGTATTTGACACGCTGATGGATGAATAATTTTGCTGACCTCTTTTTCTTTTCTTCACTTTTCAAAACGCCGCAGGGGTGACCCTGCGGCGTTTTGGCCGTTATGCCTGCGGCTGTCCGGCCGTCTGGTTATTTTTGTATTGACGGGGCGTTTGACCGGTTATTTTTTTGAAGATTTTGGTGAAATAGTTCTGGTCGGAAAAACCTGTCATTTCCGCAATTTTTGCCATGGAATAATGGCTGGTCTGGATATATTCGCAGGCGTGTATAATGCGCTGCCGGTTGAGGAAATCGTTAAAGGAGATGCCCATTTCCCGCTTGAACAATTCGCTCAGATAGGTGCGGTTGAGGAAAACGTGGGCGGCAAGCTGATCGAGCGACAGCTTTTCCATATAATGCGCATCAATATACTGCAGGCAGCTCAGTACGGAGGGGGACAGCTTTTTGCGGTTGGATACCGCCAGCTTCAGGAAATAGCTGATGAATGCAGCGGCGGCCTGGGTGAACTCCTCCTTGGTTGGAAGATGAAGGCAGGCGGATAAAAGGCGGTCCAGCCGGTCGAAAACCGTCGTATCGGATTCTACGGACGGACAGGCGGCGATCAGACGGTAGCCGACAACAGTAAAATATTTTTCAATTTCCTTCGGCGCGCAGAAAAGCTGATGGCTTTCTTCAATATACTGGGTAAGCGCGTCGCAGGCCTCCTGAAACTGCTGGTGGGAGAGAGCGTCGGAGATGTCCTTCAGCAATTTCATGGAAAGGAATTGCTTAGGCTCGGAGTCCGAAAGCTGGGCGCTGTCCACAACATTCAGGGAGTAATACTGCTTGAAGTGAAGTGAATCAAGCGCTTTGTTCAGGTTGTCCTGCAACTGGGTGGCCTGCCGGATGTACATTGCGGTCCATGCGGCGACTCTGCAGCCGGCCTGCCGCTCGATGCCGGCGGAAAGCGAGCCGAAATATGAGGAGGAATCGTAAGAATGACTGTATTGCTGCAGGTTGTTGCAAAACACAACGATGATTTCCCGTGTGTAAGCCAGGCATACGGCGTGAAGCCCCTGTTCATTCAATGTCAGGCTGATCATCTGCAGTATATCGGAAATACCGGCCGACGAGGGAAAGGACAGCTTGAGCAGAAAAATTGAAAGGTTCTGCGGGGAAAGCTGTGGGTCGAGTGAGAAAAGGAACGTCTGTGTGCTGGCGTTCGGCTGCGCGAGGAATTCCTGCAGGAGCAGCGACTTGTCCATCAGTTGGCTTCCTTGGGAGGGCATGTTGGACAGTGTGTGCTGAATTTTGAACTGCTGCGCTTTCTGGAGCGCGTTGGCGATATCTTCGGCATTCATTTCCGCTTTCAGGATATAGTCCGTGGCCCCTAGCCGGAGCGCCTGCTTGACATAAGAAAAGTCGTCATACGAACTGAGAATGACAATACATACCGATGGATATAGGCGCTTGACACATTCGCAAAGCTCCAGACCGTTCATAAGCGGCATTTTGATATCGGTAATAATCAGATCCAGGTCAGGGTTTTCCTGAACAAGAGACAAGGCGTCAGCGCCGTTTTCGGCCTGTAGAATTTCGAGCGTTTTTGCGGACTGCTCCAGCAAAAGCGTCATCCATTTGCGGATCAATGTGTCATCGTCCACAACCAAGATCTTCATGGTTAAATCAGTTCCTCCTGACAAGAAATAGCAGGGATATGGACAAGCACGGTGGTGCCGCCCCCCTTTTTGCTGTAAAAGGTGATGCCGTAGGGATGGCCGAAATGCAGCACGATCCGGCTGTGGATATTGATCAGTCCGACGCTGGACCGGAAATCGGACTGTGCCTCATAGAAAGAGAGGACCTTATCCGTTCCGATCCCGTTGTCCGAAATTGCGATCATGATATCCTGCTGGTAGCGCTGGACACGGATGTACAGCTTCCGGTCGCCCTTCTTGGATTTCAGGCCGTGCATCACGGCGTTTTCAACGAGCGGCTGAAGCGTAAGCTTGAGTATTTTGCAATCCAGAAGGCTTGAGTCGACATCCCAGCAAACCTCGAACGGCTTGTCAAAGGAGATTTGCTGGATATCGATATAGCATTGCAGCATCCGCAGTTCGGTCCGGATCGAGCAGAACTCCTCGCTACTGGAGATGGAGTGCCTGAGCAGGGTGATAAAGGAGCAGAGCGTATGGTCAACGGTCTGCTTTTGCTCGGTATAAACGAGAAAGCGGATAGCAGTCAGGGTATTATAGATAAAATGAGGATTGATCTGCGCGTACAGGGATTGCAGTTCAGCCTTACGCTTGCGCCGCTGCTCCTCAATGATGCTCTGCATCAGCGACTCGATTTGATTGAGCATTTCGTTGAATTCACAGGCAAGCAGGCCGATTTCATCCGAGGAGGTGACGCTGACACGCTGGGAGAACGACGACTGCCTGATGCGGTGGATCTCCTGGGTCAAAAGGTTAATAGGGGAGACGAAATGACGTGAAATAATCCAAGTGAAAGCAAAAAGCGCCAGCAAAAATAGGGAGATGACTACAAGATATAAGATACGGAAACTGATATATTCACCGAAAAGATAGCTGGTGGGCAAAAAGGTGACGACCTTCCATTGTGGCTGCGATACGGTGTTATAGGTGATATGATATTTTACATTATCGATCGAGGTTATGTATGAGCCTGCATATTGGGCCCGCGCCTGTGTGGAAATCGGAAAAACATTAAGATTGTTATAGGATACGGAAGAAATGATATTGTTGTATTGATCGAATATCGCGACCGCGCTGTGGGAGGAAAGGCTGGAGCCATACAGCTTGATCAGGTCGCTTTCCAGAAAGCTCATGATCAAAATGCCGTGATTCTCCCAAGTGTCAAAGTTTTTCAAAGCGCGAATGCTGTAAATATAATTGGTCTGCGCGTTACTGTGGATGCGGTTCAGATACTCGTCCCGCACCCACAGCGTTTGCCAGGAGTTCCGCTGCAGGTCCTGATACCACCACCTCTGCTTAATTTCCGTAATGGGAACGGTATGGTCATAAACGCCGTTCCCATATATCCGTCCGTCGTTAGCAACAATGGTGAGGTGCAGGTCTACGTCAGGGATGGAGGTGTTGTACTTCTGTTGGAGCGCAATGATGTCTCTCTGTGCTGCATTGTAACCAAGCTGGTCATAAATAATGCCGTTTTGGAGCGTGTCCTCGATCATAGGATCAAGGAAGTACAAGTTAGAGATGGAATTTATCTGGTTGAAGATCCTGTCCAGTTGTACTGAGGTCTGGTTGGACTGCTCCAGACACATACGGTCGATGGACTTTTGTATGGCATAGCTCTGATAAAGCGTCAGCGGCGGCAGGAAGATCAGCAGGGGGATAATCGTTGTCAGAGTAAGCCAGTAGAAAAGCTTTTGCCGCAGAGACAGATTCCTCATAGACAAGTGGTTTCTCATAATAAAGCTCCAAAGATGGACAAGGGGTTTTCTTCATTATAGCAATTTTGTGGAATAAGTTTTGGAATATCAAAAAGAACCAGAATATTTTACTAAAAGAGCGAAATATTATAATAAAATAATCGGGATTGCGCCAATATGATATAAATTGACAGACAGTTTTCAAAAACGCGGTTTAGGCGGCCGAATGGGGGATGGAAATGCGTCGGTTACGGTTTGGCAGGCTTGCGGCGGCAGTCCTGATGGTTGCGGCGTCTTTGCTGCCGACAGTATATTTGGATAAAAAATACGAGCTGGGCGCGCAGACAATTCGGGTAAAGCCATACGAAAAACGGGATGATACGCCATATATCAAGATCGGCGTATATGCATCGCTGACAGGATATGCCTCGCTGCTTGGCCGCATGGGGCAACAGGGGATCCGGCTGGCGGTCGAGGACATCAACGGAAGCGGTGGGGTTGACGGAAAAGAGATCCGCCTGATCGAATATGACGACCAGTCCGATAGCGAGGCCGCGGTCACGGCGGTTCGGAAGATGATAGAGGAAGATCGCGTGGATGCCATTATTGGTTCCCATACGAGCGGGAATATCCTGCAAACCACCGAGCTGACCGAACAGGCTCATGTGGTGCAGATCGGGTTGGGGACAAGCTTTGTCTGGACCGGAGTGGGAAACAAATACCTGTTCCGCTCCACAGCAAGCTCGAAGTATTTTGATGAGTTGCTGTTAAGCGCGATGGAGCGTCAGGGAGCGAAGCGGATCGGTATTTTATATTCAGAGACCGATTATGCGGAGAGCGGCGCCAAGCATATGGAAGCGCTGATTGAAGATTGCCCGCAAATGGAGCTGGTATGGCTGAAAAAGCATAAGATTGACGAAAACGATTATTCTACAATGTTTATGCGGCTGAATCATATGAATATCGATTCGCTCATCCTGTACACAAGCAGCGAAACCGCCAGCCTTCAGATCCGCCAGCTGCGCCAGGCCGGTTTCCAGGGCGCGGTGTATGCGCCGGAGAGCTTTGCAAACAGTGAAGTGCGCCGTTCGGCGGGAGATGCGGCGGAGGGCGTGGTATACGCCTGCGGGTACTCCATTCCGGATTCGCCTATTGAAGCGGTTACGCCGGAGGAGAGGACCTTTTTGGAAAAATTTATCCAACGCTACGGTACAATGCCGGTGGCGGAAGCGGCCTACCGCGGCTACGACGCGATGATGCTGTTAGCGGAGGCGATGCGGCGCGCGGACACGCTGGAAAGCGAGGATATTCGGGACGCGC